>JBAXUD010000567.1:0-2228 GCA_037129875.1 Mycobacteriaceae bacterium | reverse complement strand
CTGGCCGATGGTCAGCTGACCGTCCGCCGACACCTCGGTGGCCCGGGCGTCGCCGACGTGAGAGTTGTGCGCCCACACCACGATCCGGGCCGGTTCGGGTCCGCCGGCCCGGTCGAGGTGTTCCAGGAGCGCGTCGAGGGTCTGGGCCATGTGCTTGTCGCGCATGTTCCACGAAGTGACCCGCCCGGCGAACATGCCGCGGTAGTAGGCCTCGGCATTGCGCACCGTCACCGCGTTCTGCTGGGCGTAGAACAACTCGTCGGAGGCCGGCTCGCCGTCGTGGCTCAGGTACTCAAACGCGTTGCGCTGCAGCTCGACGAGCTGCTCGACGGCTTCGCGTTCGCAACTCTGCCCGGCTCCGAACGCCGCGGCGTAGCCGTAGGCCTGGCCGTCGTCGCCGTCGGAATGGTCGAAGCAGGCGTACCGGGCCCGCGCCCGCGCGGCGGCGGCCGGGTCCACGGTGTCGAGGTAGCCGACCACCTCCTGCATCGAGCGGTGCAGGCTGTAGAGGTCCAGCCCGTAGAAGCCGGTCTGGCGGCGGCCGTCAGTGGCGCAGCGGCCGTAGCCCCCGTGGCTAATTAGACCGTTGTGCCAGCGCAGCCAGCCGACGAAGTCGAGCACCACGGTGTTGCGCCACATCCAGGCGGGGAAACGCTGGAAGCCGCGCAGTGCCTCCTCCGGCGAGCTGTCCTCGCCACCTGACCTCGGGCCCAGGCCCCGGACGTACCGGTTCACCCGGTAGGCGTCGGGCCAATCGGCCTCGGCTGCAACGGCATTGAAGCCCTTCTTCTCGATCAGCCATTTGGTGATCTCGGCGCGGGCGTCGTAGAACTCGTGGGTGCCGTGCGAACTCTCGCCGATCAGCACCACGCGGGCGTCGCCGATCAGATCGTCGAGCACGTCGGCCGGCGGCACTCCTCCCGGGGCGTCGATCGCCGCGCGCGCCACCAGTTCGGCCGGTGTCGGCAGAGCGACGCCGGGCAGCGCCCCGGTGGTGGGCGTGGCCAGCAGTTCGCGCACCTCGGCGTCGGTGACCTGGGTGAAGTCCCAGAACGACTCGCCCACGGCGAGGAATGGTGTCGGCATCGACGCGCAGACCATGTCATCGACGATCCCGGCGAACTCCCGGCAGGTGGATTCCGGCGCCGCCGGCACGGCGATCACCAGCTCGGCGGGCTGCGATTCGTACAGCGCCTGGACCGCGGCCATCATCGAGGAGCCGGTGGCCAGGCCGTCGTCGACCAGGATCACCGTCTTGCCGGTGACGTCCAACGGCGGACGCCCGCCGCGGTAGGCCTCCTCCCGCCGGACCAGTTCGCGAGCCTCGCGCTCGGCTATCTCCCGCAACTGCTGCGGGGTGACCCGAAGGCCGCGCACCACATCGTCATTGATCACCACACGGCCTCCGCTGGCCAGCGCCCCCACGGCGAATTCCTCGTGCCCCGGGGCGCCCAGCTTGCGCACGATGAACGCGTCGAGTGGCGCGCCGAGTGCGCGGGCCACCTCGAAAGCCACCGGCAGACCACCGCGGGCCAGGCCCAGCACCACAACGTCGGGTCGGCCGCGGTAGGCCCCCAGCATGCCGGCCAGCACCTGGCCGGCTTCCCGGCGGTCTTTGAACACCCGGCGCGGTTGTTGCCGGCGTATGGCTCGGGTCATGGATGTGCCCCCTCCGGCGGTTCCAACGTTGCGCCTAGCCCTATCCGAGCACCGCAACGCCTGTCCCGGTAGGGGACGAAGTCCCCTCGCGCGGACGCGCGCCGGCGGGGGACACTGGACCGTATGTGGGGAAGGTTGGCGGGCAGCGCGATCGCCAGTGCCGGGTTGTACGCGGCGCGTCAGTACTACCGCAACTGGGGAACGACCAAGGACGAATGCGAGACCGCCCTGCCCGGCGACGAACTCGTCGAGCAGCCGGTGGTGCAGACCACCGAAGGCGTCTGGATCGAGGCTCCGGCCGCCGACGTGTGGCCGTGGCTGGTGCAGATGGGTCAGGACCGGGGCGGGCTGTACAGCTACGAAAAGCTGGAGAACCTGGTCGGCATGAAGCACCGCAACGCCGACCGCATCCACCCGGAATGGCAGCAGTTGGCCGTCGGCGATGTCGTCCGGGTGCTGCCTCGCGGGTGGATGGGCCTGCGCGAGGGAGTGGGCCTGCCGGTGGCTCAGCTCAACGAGGGGCAGTCCATCGTGCTCCGGCTGCAGCCGCCGGATGTGCCGGTGGACGG
>JBAXUD010000566.1:0-2234 GCA_037129875.1 Mycobacteriaceae bacterium | reverse complement strand
CGTGCCCCGGTGCAATCCATCGCCCTGCACGCGTTCCACGAAGACCGCCCCGGGCCGCGATGGCGTCAGCTGTACGACGCGACCTGGCCGCAGTACCGGTCCTGGTATCTGCGGCCCGGAACCGGTAGGCGCCCAACAGTTTCCGAGGCCGAGGACGCCCTGCTACGGCATATGCCCGAACTGCATCCGACCTGGGAAGGCCTCGTTTCGATGACCGGCCGGGATTCGACCACGGCGTCGATGCTGACGGGGTGGAACATGCCGGCCTTTGCGCCGGCCTGCTCGCAGGTGGTGACCAACACCGGGCAACGGGCGCTGATCCGCAACTACGACTACCACCCCGACCTGTTCGAGCAGGTGGTGATGTCGACCCGGTTCGCTGACCGCGAGGTGGTCGGAACCGGCGACTGCCTCTGGGGGCTGCTGGACGGGATGAATTCCGATGGACTGGCCATCTCCCTGACCTTCGGCGGTGCCAGAGGCAGCGGGCCCGGGTTCGGGATCCCCCTGGTAGTTCGCTACCTGCTGGAAGTAGCAGGGACCGTTGAGGATGCCGTGACTGCGGTGTCGCGCATTCCGGTCTCCATGTCCTACAACCTGACCCTTACCGACCGCACCGGTGACTACCGAACCGTCTACCTGGCACCCGGTGTGTTCGAGCAACGAGACTGTCCGTTGGCGACCAATCACCGATTCGACGAGCCCGAGGATGCGGCACACGCCCGGAGATTTCGCAGTCTGGAGCGGCAGGAGCGCCTTCGTGACCTGCTCGCCGACCAGCTGCCACCGGATCAAGTCGCCGATGAATTTCTGCGCCCACCGCTACGAAGCCCTTACTACGCCAATGGTTTTGGGACGCTCTACACCGCGGACTACCGTCCGGACAGCGGAGAAGTCCACTACCGGTGGCCGGGCACCACGTGGAGCCGACGGTTCACCTCGACCGACGCCGAAATCCGCCTGGACGTGCCGGCAGCCTGACGACCGTAAAATCTCACCTGTGACTGATCGATCCGACCCTCCGGCTGAACTGCCGTTGGACGGGTTGACCGAGCAGGAGCTGGCCGCGCTGATCGTTCGGATTACCGACGAACTGAGCGGCCGCGGCACCCGCGAAGGGTTCGCCGAACTGCTGCGGATCGTCGCCTACGCCGGCCAACGGGTCGGTGACGCGGCGCGACTGGTGGCGGAGTCCAACTCGTGGAGTCAAGTCGGCGAAATATCGGGCACCTCGCGACAGGCCGCTTGGGAACGCTGGCGGATGTACTGAACGACGGGTCGCTACGGAGATGACAGCGGCACCATGTGTAACACCAGCACCAGACACACCGACATCACGGTCACGTAACAATTGCGCATACCTGCGCAGGCGACCGGGAGGCCGGAGTGGCACGTTTTGGAGCGTGGGTCGCGATGGCCCTCGCCGTTCCCGCGGTTGTGGCCTTCACCCCCGTGCACCCGTCCGAATCTGCGCGGTGGGAGCCGCAGGTGGTTGCGCTGGCCGATCCCGGCACGGCGATGAAGCCCGTGGCCGCGGGCCCTGCCGTTCACCGGAGCCTGCTCCCTGACTCTGCCCGTGCACCCGGGCCGGGCCGCGGTCCGGGACCGATCGCCGTGCGGGCGGCACTGACCCGGCTGGGCGATCCGTACGTGTGGGCCGCCGCGGGCCCGCATGCCTTCGACTGCTCCGGCCTGGTCGTCTGGGCGTTCCAGCAGGCCGGGGTGGAACTGCCGCACTCCAGTCAGGCGCTGGCATCCGGTGGGCAGCCGGTACCGCTGAACCAGATGCAACCCGGCGACGTGATCACCTACTACTCCGACGCCTCCCACGTGGGTATTTATATGGGCAACGGCAGGATCGTTCACGCCTCGACCTACGGCGTACCGGTGGCCGTCGTGTCGATGAAAAACGCCCCGATCCACAACGTCCGCCGCTACCGATAACCACGTCGCCGATTGTTCTGGAGAAGACTGGGCAGATGACCGAACCCAGTGCGGCCCGCGTCGCGGTGTACCTCGACTTCGACAACATCGTCATCTCGCGGTACGACCAGGTCAACGGCCGCAGCTCTTTTCAACGCGACAAAGCCAAGGGCCTGGAACCCCCGCGCCTGGCCCGGGCACGGGTGGACGTGGGCGCGATCCTGGACTTCTCGTCGTCGTTCGGCACCGTGGTGCTGACCCGGGCGTACGCGGACTGGTCGGCCGGGGTCAACGCCGAATACCGCGAGCAG
>JBAXUD010000565.1:0-2240 GCA_037129875.1 Mycobacteriaceae bacterium | reverse complement strand
GCGATGCGCCAGTTGGTCAACTCGGTGTCGATGCGCGGCGTGGTCGTGATCGGCGAGGGCGAGAAGGACAACGCCCCGATGCTCTACAACGGCGAGGAGGTGGGTAACGGTGACGGCCCGGACTGCGACTTCGCCGTCGACCCCGTCGACGGCACCACGCTGATGGCCAAGGGCATGCCCAACGCCATCTCGGTACTCGCCGTGGCCGAACGCGGCGCCATGTTCGACCCGTCGGCGGTGTTCTACATGAACAAGATCGCCGCCGGGCCCGACGTCGCCGACTTCATCGACATCACCTCGCCGATCGCCGCCAACATCCAGCGCATCGCGAAGGTCCGCAAGGCGTCGGTGTCGGATATCACCGTCTGCATCCTGGACCGGCCGCGGCACGAGAAGCTCATGGCGGAGGTGCGTGGCGCGGGAGCCCGGATCCGGCTGATCTCCGACGGCGATGTCGCCGGCGCCATCTCGGCCTGCCGGCCGGACTCGGGCACCGACCTTCTCGTCGGCGTCGGTGGCACCCCCGAGGGCATCATCACCGCCGCCGCGATCCGCTGCATGGGCGGGGAGATTCAGGCGCAGTTGGCACCCAAGGACGACGAGGAACGCCAGAAGGCCATCGACCGCGGCCACGACCTGAGCCGGGTTCTGACCACCGAGGACCTGGTGTCCGGTGAGAACGTCTTCTTCTGCGCGACCGGTGTCACCGACGGCGACCTGCTCAAGGGTGTGCGCTTCTTCAGCGGAGGCTGCACCACGCAGTCCATCGTCATGCGATCCAAGTCCGGAACCGTCCGCATGATCGACGCGTACCACCGGCTTTCCAAGCTCAACGAATACTCCGCGGTGGACTTCACCGGGGACAGCTCTGCGGCCCACCCCCTCCCCTAGACCTCGACCCCCGGATGAGCGGGGGGTAGTTGCGTCGGCGCCGGCACTGGTGACTGAGGGTTGTGATCGTCGATCATCGTGATCTCGTCGAACGGATCGCGACCGCTGAGCACCTCGTCGACCCTCGCCTTGTCAACGGTCTTGGTCCAACACCCGATCAGCAGGGTGGCGACCGCATTTCCGGAGAAGTTCGTCACCGAACGCGCCTCAGACATGAACCGGTCGACGCCGACGATCAGTCCCACCCCGTCGAGCAGGTCGGGGCGGTGGGCCTGGAGGCCAGCGGCCAAGGTGGCCAGACCGGCACCACTGACTCCCGCGGCGCCCTTGGATGCCACGATCATGAACGCCAGCAGTCCGAGCTGTTGAGACACCGACATCGGGCTGCCCATGACGTCGGCGATGAACAGCGACGCCATGGTCAGGTAAATCGCTGTGCCATCGAGATTGAATGAATACCCCGTCGGCACAACGATTCCCACAGTGCTCTGCTCTACACCGAGGTGCTCCATCTTGGCGATCAGCCGGGGCAGGGCGGACTCCGATGACGAGGTCGCGAAGATCAGCAGATACTCACGGGCCAGGTAGCGCATCAATCTGAAGATCGATACCCCCGAGACGGCCCGCAACAGCAATCCGAGCAACCCGCAGACGAAGACCACGCAGGTGAGGTAGAAGCCCAGCATGAACACGATCAGACTTCGGACCGCACTCCACCCGGTCTGACCCACGACGTTCGCCATGGCACCGAAGGCACCGATGGGGGCCAGCCACAACACCATCGCCAGGATCTTGAACACCAGCACCTGAAGATGTTCGACGGCCCGCAGCATGGGCTCGCCCTTGCCGCCCAGTGCCTGGATCGCGAAGCCCACCAGCAGTGCCACGAAAAGTGCCTGCAAAACGTTTCCCGCGGTCAACGAGGAGAACAGCGTGGTCGGGATGATGTTCTTGACGAAGTCCATCGCGCCGCCCGACTCGTGCGCCGCACCCGCCAAATCGGCACCCTTGCCAGTCATCGAGGCCGACATCTTCAGGGTGCTCCCGGGATGCAGCAGGTTGCCGACCACCAACCCGATGCCCAGAGCGAAGGTTGTCATCACCAGGAAGTACAGGAACGCCAGGCCGCCGATCTTGCCGACCGTTGCCGCCTTTCGCACCGCACCGACGCCCAGAACGATCGTGCAGAAGATCACCGGGGCGATCATCATCTTGATCAGGCTGACGAACATCGTGCCCAGGACGCCGACGACTTTGCCCACCTGTGGGGCGACCAGGCCGACGACCACACCCGCGATCACCGCGGCAATGACGCCGACGTAGAGCCAGTGGGTGCGGTCTCGTCGCGC
>JBAXUD010000564.1:0-2241 GCA_037129875.1 Mycobacteriaceae bacterium | reverse complement strand
ACCTCGGGTACGGCTGGTGCCGGCGGCAACGGCTCGCCCGGCGAAACGTGCGGTTCCCTGCTCATCTGGTCATCTTCGCCTTTCGCGGCCCGGAAAGAAACCACCAAACCGGCCACAGGACGGTAACGGACGCTTCGCAGCGGTTAGGGTCAGACAACATGGGTGAAAGGACGCCTATGCGAGGCTTGTTCGCAGTTGCGCTGGCCGCCGTGGTTTCCCTCGCGGGTGGTTGCGGCAGTTCCAATCCGCTGGGTGGCGGAACTGCGTCGGGGGATCTGAAGTCGGTCGTGGTCGGCTCGGCCGACTTCCCGGAGTCCAAGATCGTCGCCGAGATCTACGCGCAAGCGCTGGAGGCCAATGGATTCACCGTTGGCCGCCAGTTCGGAATCGGCAGCAGGGAGACCTACATCCCGGCGATCCGCGACCACTCCATCGATCTGATCCCGGAATACACCGGCAACCTGTTGCAATACTTCAACCCGCAGAGCAGCGCGTCGGATCCCGGCGATGTCGAGCTGGCCCTGTACCGGTCGCTGCCGGGGGACCTCTCGATCCTGAATCCGGCACCGGCCAACGACTCCGACACCGTGACGGTCACCGCGGCGACGGCGCAGCGATGGAACCTCAAGTCCATCGCCGACCTGGTGCCGCATGCCGCCGAGGTGAAGTTCGGTGCCCCCTCGGAGTTCCTCAACCGTGAGCAGGGTCTGCCGGGCCTCAAGGCGAAATACGGTCTGGACATCAAACCGGACAATTTCGTCGCCATCAGCGACGGCGGCGGTCCGGCCACGGTCAAGGCGTTGTCCGGTGGAACGGTCACCGCGGCAAACATTTTCAGCACATCACCGGCGATTCCGCAGAACAAGTTCGTCATCCTCGATGATCCCAAGAACAACTTCCTGCCCGGAAACGTTGTGCCGCTGCTCAGTTCGCAGAAGATGTCCGATGAGATCAAGACGGTGCTCGACGCGGTATCGGCGCGGCTCACCACCAAGGACCTGACCCAACTCAACGCCTCGGTGTCGGGTAACTCCGGCATCGATCCCGACGAGGCGGCACGGCAGTGGGTGCGGGAGAACGCCTTCGACAAGCCCATCGGGAAATAGATGATCACCTTCGCCGGCGTCACCAAGCGCTATCCGGACGGCACCGTGGCCGTCGACGACCTGAACCTGGAAGTTCCAGACGGCTCGCTCACCGTGTTCGTGGGACCGTCGGGCTGCGGCAAGACGACCTCGATGCGGATGATCAACCGAATGGTGGACCCGTCGTCGGGGTCCGTCATCGTCGACGGGCGTGACGTTCGGGGCGTCGACCCGGTCAAGCTGCGCCTGGGAATCGGCTATGTGATCCAGAGCGGCGGGCTGATGCCCCACCAACGTGTGATCGACAATGTCGCAACGGTTCCGGTGCTCACCGGGCAGTCCCGCCGCGCTGCCCGCCGGGCGGCCTACGAGGTGCTCGAACGGGTCGGACTGGACCCCAAACTCGGCCAGCGCTACCCCTCGCAACTCTCCGGTGGCCAGCAGCAACGCGTGGGGGTGGCCCGCGCGCTGGCAGCCGACCCGCCGATCCTGTTGATGGACGAACCGTTCTCGGCGGTAGACCCCGTCGTCCGCGAGGAGTTGCAGGCCGAAATACTGCGTCTGCAGAGCGAATTGCACAAAACCATCGTGTTCGTCACCCACGACATCGACGAGGCCGTCAAGCTCGGCGACGCCGTCGCGGTATTCGGCTCCGGCGGCACCCTGCAGCAGTACGACACCCCATCGCGGTTGCTGTCCAACCCGGCCAACGACTTCGTCGCCCAGTTCATCGGCAACGACCGCGGCTACCGTCTGCTGCAGTTCTTCACCGCTTCAACCCTTGGGCTGCGGCCACTGTCGACGGTCACCGAGGACGAGATCGACGGACTGGTGCTCGCTGACGACGAGTGGCGGCTGGTGGTTCACCCCGACGGCTCGCCGTTCGGCTGGATCGACGCCGACGGTGTCGAGCGTCATGTCCGTGGAAGCGAACTCTACGACAGCGTGACGGCCGGCGGCTCGCTGTTCCATCCCGACGGCACCCTGCGCTCAGCGCTGGATGCCGCGCTGTCCTCGCCGGCGGGCATCGGTGTGGCCGTGGACGACAACGGCACGGTGGTGGGCGGCACCGACGCCGACGACGTGATCGACGCACTGGACTCCCAGCGTCAGGCCGCGACTCTCGTGGATGACCATCCGGGCGACCTTCCGGACG
>JBAXUD010000563.1:0-2255 GCA_037129875.1 Mycobacteriaceae bacterium | reverse complement strand
GGCGCGGAGGTCACCGTGGTGGACTCCGACGGCATCGGCGGGGCCTGCGTGCTCTACGACTGCGTCCCGTCGAAGACGTTCATCGCCTCCACTGGGGTGCGCACCGAGTTGCGCCGTGCCTCCGGACTGGGCTTCGCCATCGGCATCGAGGACGCCAAGATCTCGTTGCCGCAGATCAACAACCGCGTCAAGACCCTGGCCCGCTCCCAGTCGGCCGACATCGGCGCGCAGTTGCTCGCGCAGAAGGTCAATGTGGTGGCCGGCCGCGCCGAGTTGATCGACGACGTGGCGGGCATGGCCCATCACCGGGTGCGGGTGAGCGCATCGGATGGCCAGACCGGGGTGCTGAAGGCCGACCTGGTGCTCATCGCCACCGGTGCGACCCCGCGGGTGCTGCCCGGTGCGGTGCCCGACGGAGAGCGAATCCTGAACTGGCGTCAGCTCTACGACCTCACCGAACTGCCCGAGCATCTGGTGATCGTCGGCTCGGGCGTGACCGGCGCGGAGTTCTGCAACGCCTACACCGAACTCGGCGTGACCGTGACCGTGGTGGCCAGCCGCGATCAGATCCTGCCGCACGAGGACAGCGACGCCGCGGCGGTGCTGGAGGAGGTGTTCTCCGAACGCGGTGTGACGCTGGTGAAGAACGCCCGAGCCGACTCGGTGCTGCGCACTGGCCCGGGAGAGGGAGCCGGGATACGGGTAACCATGGCCGACGGCCGCACCGTCGACGGCAGCCATGCCCTGATGACCGTCGGCTCGGTGCCCAACACCTCCGGCCTCGGTCTGGAGCGCGTCGGCATCGAGTTGGACCGGGGCGGCTACATCCCGGTGGACCGGGTCTCAAGGACCACCGCCCCGAGTATCTACGCCGCCGGAGACTGCACGGGTCTGATGCCGCTGGCCTCGGTGGCCGCGATGCAGGGCCGCATCGCGATGTATCACGCCCTCGGCGAGGGAGTGTCGCCGATTCGGCTGCGCACGGTGGCGTCAGCCACCTTCACCCGTCCCGAGATCGCAGCGGTCGGGGTGCCGCAGACGGCCATCGACGACGGCACCGTCCCGGCCCGGACGCTGACTCTGCCGCTGTCCACCAACGCCCGGGCGAAGATGTCGCTGCTGCGGCGCGGCTTCGTCAAGATCTTCTGCCGCCCGGCCACCGGAGTGGTGATCGGCGGAGTGGTGGTGGCGCCGATCGCCTCCGAACTGATCCTGCCGATCGCCCTGGCGGTGCAGAACCGCATTTCGGTCACCGATCTGGCTCAGACGCTTTCGGTGTATCCGTCGCTCTCGGGGTCTATCGTCGAAGCCGCTCGTCGCCTTATGGCGCATGACGACCTCGATTAACCTGTCGATACCCGCCAGTAACCCCTCGGGAGGGACTGTGAACGACCCGATCCTACGACCGGGCACCGGTCAGACGTTTCTCGGACCGGCCCAGCGCGCGGAAGCCTGGGAGCGGCTCGGCAGCGAGCAATTCGACGTGGTGGTCATCGGCGGCGGGGTGGTCGGTGCCGGTGCGGCGCTGGATGCCGCCACCCGCGGGCTGAGCGTCGCGTTGGTCGAGGCGCGCGACTTCGCCTCGGGCACCTCGAGCCGGAGCTCGAAGATGTTCCACGGCGGTCTGCGTTACCTCGAGCAGCTGGAGTTCGGTCTGGTGCGCGAGGCGCTGCACGAGCGCGAGTTGTCACTCTCGGTCCTGGCCCCGCACCTCGTCAAGCCGCTGCCCTTCCTGTTCCCGCTGACCCACCGGGTGTGGGAACGGCCCTACATGGCAGCCGGCATCTTCCTCTACGACCAACTCGGCGGCGCGAAATCTGTTCCCGCCCAAAAGCATTTGACCAGATCCGCCGCGCTGCGGCTGGCGCCGGGCCTCAAGCGCAACTCCCTGGTCGGCGGCATCCGCTACTACGACACCGTCGTCGACGACGCCCGGCACACCATGATGGTGGCGCGCACGGCGGCGCACTACGGAGCCGTCGTGCGCAACTCCACCCAGGTGGTGGCCCTGCGCACCGAGGGTGACCGCGTGGTCGGTGTGACGGTGCGCGACTCGGAGAACGGCGCCGTCACCGATGTGCGCGGCCATGTGGTCATCAACGCCACCGGGGTGTGGACCGATGAGATTCAGGCACTGTCCAAACAACGCGGGCGGTTCCGGGTGCGCGCGTCCAAGGGTGTACACATCGTGATCCCACGGGACCGCATCGTCAGCGAGGTGGCGATCATCCTGCGCACCGAGAAGTCGGTGCTGT
>JBAXUD010000562.1:0-2268 GCA_037129875.1 Mycobacteriaceae bacterium | reverse complement strand
CATATTGGCGAATGTGCCGTGATCGCGTACGCGCAACGCCGCGGTCTCGTAGCGGCTCCTGCGGTGCGGAGATCACCCGACTGTCGCGCCTTGAAATGCCCGCCTTCTTCCCGGGGTGTTGAGCTCCCGCCGTCGGCGCAATTGGTCACCGATTTGGTCATCAATTCCCCCGAAGCGGGTGAAAAACATGCGACTCGGTGAAAGCCGCCGGAAACTCGCACCCCGGCTAACCTGAACACATGTAATTTTGAAACGCGTTGTGCTACAACAGAAGACAACTCATAACCCAGAGGTCGCAGGTTCAAATCCTGTCCCCGCTGCGAAAAAGCCAGGTCAGAGGGTATTTCCTCTGGCCTGGTTTTGTTTTCGGCAAGGCCAAGTCCGTATTTAATCCGTATTTATTACACGGCGCGCTTCGCTGGTGTAACACCCTCCGCCGCTTACAAATTCGACTACAGCTGTACTTGGTAAAGCTGTAGGCCACTCACCGCGCGTGGGGCGGGCCGGGCCATAAAGTGCGCAAGGCTTTGTACTCCAAGGATCACGGCTGCTCCGCCCCAGGATGTGACGTACCCACCTAGCACGGCGGACAGAGGCGAATCGCAATCAGTAGCTAAAGGTCGTCGCGGGCTCATCACCGATCCACTGCCACAGCGGTATGGTCCCTTGGATCTCGGCGTTGGCGATGAGCGAATCCGCGTCAAGCTTCTTGGCATTGAAGCAAATCGGACAGACGTAGTAGTGACCACCGGCGGCCTCGTAGCGCCTTAGCAGATCGGCTAGAGGGGGGCAGCCTTCGCATGCGACGCCCACAGCGATGCCATCGACGGCGAGCCGGACCGCCTCCTTGGTGAGGAACATCAGCGTCGGGCGTCCGGATTCGGCGGCACCGACGGCGACGAGGTAGGCGACGGTTACTCTCTCCACGTCTTCAAGTCCGGTTGTCAGGCTGATGACGGCTTTGCTGGGCATGGGTTTCCCTCCAATGGTCCGCTGGTAGCGGCGGACGTAGCGGTTAGGTGATCGTGTAGACAACCATGGCGCATGCTGCCTGACAATCGAACTTTACGGCGGTGACCCCAGACTTGACCATGCCATCTGGCAGGTAACTTGCGCCGGTGGAAACTGGGCCCTAAACAGCCCTCCGTCTGTAATAAACAGAGTGGTTCGGTACCGATATTTGCGATCACCAGAAATGCACGGCTTGTCTTCGGCGGTTGGGTTAACCGGCAGTCGCCGCTGACAGCCAGGCTAGCGTCTACAAACCCGGAGAGGTCCGTATTTAATCCGTATTAATGACGAGATGACTCGTCCCTGGTGGGCTCTCTCTGACTGCACGTAGCACCGAATAATGCCTATTTACAAGGAGTTTCAGGTATCTAGACATATCTGGAGATTACTACTAATCGATAACCCAGAGGTCGCAGGTTCGAATCCTGTCCCCGCTACTTCGGAGATGGCCTCGGACGAGAGTCCGGGGTCATTTTCATTGCGGCGACGTCAAGCCACCTGCGCACCGAGAACCCGGCGAAGACCGGCGGCAGCCCGGTCACCGATCCGGCCGAACATCAGCCGCAGGCCCAGGTCGCCCAAGCGCAGCACGCCATTCAGGCGGAGGTCTGCGTCGTAGGTGACGACCGATCCGGTGCCGTCCGGCTCGACGGTGATCCGGTCGATCGACGTGAACACGCTGCTGCGGGCCACCACGAGGAGATTGCGCGGGGCGTCGTATTCCATAGTCACGTAACGCAACGTCAGGTCGCGGCCTGGACCAGCGACGGTGACGTCGAACACGGTGTCCGGGCCGCCGCCCGAGCCCTCCACCTGCTTTACAGCCTTTACGCCAGGATCCCACTCGGCGAAGTTGCGTAGGTCGGCCATGTAGGCGAACGCCTCCTGTGGAGTCCTCGCGGTCCTCACCTTTGTCACGTAGCGTGCCATGTCCACCCCTTTCGATGACGTCCAGTGTGCGCCCGTTCCGGGCTTCATCCCCCCGCGCCCCCCGCTTGATCATCGGCACCGGGCCGACGGCCCGTTAAGTAATTGCTGGTCCCAGTACCCTCGATCGACGCCGGATGCCGAGCGCGAACTCATCGGTGTCTACGACGCCGATCGCACTCTGCTCGGCGAGGCGCGCTACTGGATCGGGGCCCGATTCGGCCGGACGCATGGTCGACTATCTGGTCCGGCCCTTCGAGGTGTTCGACGAGGTGTCCCGGGTGCTGCGGCCCGGCGCGCCGTTCGTGTGCACGTTCTCCAACCGGTGCT
>JBAXUD010000561.1:0-2275 GCA_037129875.1 Mycobacteriaceae bacterium | reverse complement strand
CTCCAAGGCCGGTGACAGCGTCACCACCTACGGCGAACCCTGGAACATGAACTAACACAGCACAACAACGTTTTCAGGAGAACGGCCCCGTGCTTGCAGCGGGTTCACGCGGTCGCCGCAGCCACCCCATTTGAGAGGTTGCGGCGACCGTGTCGTTTGCGGAGGGCTCGGTTCGGGCCAGAAACACCGGTACTGCCTATATCGTCACTCCCCGGGGAATAGCGTCGATGGTCGCCGGGGTGCCCGGATCGACGATCCGGAATGATCTCTTCAAGAGCCCGGAAAACGACCTGACTGCCGCAGGCCCAGCCCCGAGCGGGAACATGCACACGAAAGCAAAGCCAAATGCGACTCTCGTCCCTCCTCTCACTTCCCGTCGCGGCGATGGCCGTCCTGTTCCACGCGGTCGGGGTCACGGCAGTGCCGGCGAATGCGGAGCCCACACCGATGGCGCCGCAGGTCTACGACAAGGACACCCGCGACGGATGGCATCTCCAGATAAGAATCGACAATGAATCGATCAACTCGGTGCCCAACCTCGCCGCAGCGACCAATTCCCGGGAAGGATTCGTCACGGTCTCCGGTACCGCCACGGCCTCAGGTGGGTCCAGCCCCATCACCGACAGCATTTTCATTCTGGGCTATCAACTGGGCTGCCAGTCAGACGTCTCCACCGGCCTCCAGGTGGGTGGCACCGGCGGCATAGCGCCCATCGGTTCGATCGGGATCGGCGGTGGGGCTACCGGCGCCAACCTTGGGATTGCCAGTGGCGCAGCCGGATTCGTTCAGACCGTGGTGCAACCCGGTGTGATCGTAGACCTGCCTCTGGCCAACATGACGCTGAGCAACAACGGCAAAGCGATGCTCGACATCGACAACATCCACATCAAAGCCGACGCCTGCGGCGGGGACGTCACGATACGCTCCTATGCCTACCTCCGGATCTCCACCGCGGAGGCGCACACCGAGTTCGCCGTCTACGGCGATCCCTGGAAGATCTGAGATGTCTGACGACAAGGGGCAAAGGGTGACAGCGGAGGCCCGACTGGTCCGATACGTGGCGGCAGGCATCCTCGCCGCAGGACTTGCCTGTGCCGCCACACCGATCACCGCGCACGCCGACCCGGCGCTGCCCAACATCCCGCCATACATCCCGGACGTTCCCTACCCGTACCCCGGCAGCTACTTGTATCCATACAACCTGATCCCGGTCTACGGGCCCGCGATTAACGACGCCCGCGGGATCCGCGCGACCGCCACCGCCGATCCTGCGATGACGGCCGAGGGAATGCCGGGAAGCCAGCTCGGCCCGGCGGCGAACAAGACGAACGTCCTGGGCACGTATTCGAACATGAAGAACGACATCAACGCCGGACCGGCCCCCGACCTGTCCGTGCAACCCGGCATCAGTCCCGGCGCCGGCAACCAAATGCCTGTCGTGGAGGATCCGCGCGGAATCCCGCCGGCAAGCCCGTCCGACGCTGAATCGACACAACCCACGGGCACACCCGCCGTCCCGGGCAACTCCCAGGTTCTTGAGAGCCCGGACGGCCGGCCACCCAACGCCGGCCCAGCGCCCCCATCGTCGTCCGCATCCGCACCGCCCGCCGCGCAAGTCTGGCCCCAGACCCCGGGCTTCGCTCCGGGCGCATTCGGCACGGGCCCGGGACCAGGGATCTCAGCAGGACAGTGACGAAAGTCGGTCGGCAGCTTCCTGCACGCGCTCATCGGTCGCTGTCAGCGCCACCCGCACATGCCTGGCTCCGACGACCCCATAGAAGTCGCCGGGCGCCACCAGGATGCCGCGCTGCGCGAGCCAGTCGACGGTGTCGCGGCACGGCTCGCCCCGGGTGGCCCAGAGATACAGCCCGGCCTGCGAGTGCTCGATGGTGAACCCGGCCGAATCGAACGCCGCCATCAGCACCTCGCGCCGGCGCGCGTAGCGCTCGCGCTGGACGATCTGGTGTTCGTCGTCGTCGAGGGCGGCCACCATCGCGGCCTGCACCGGGCCGGGAACCATCATCCCGGCATGTTTGCGCACAGCCAGCAGTTCGGCGACTACCGCCGGGTCACCGGCGACGAAACCCGCCCGGTAGCCGGCCAGCGACGAACTCTTGGACAGCGAGTGCACCGCCAGCAGGCCGGAGTGGTCGCCCGCGCTGACTTCCGCGTGCAGCACCGAATGGGGCTGCTCATCCCATCCCATCCCCAGGTAGCACTCGTCGGAGACGACCAGCGTGCCACGTTCGCGCGCCCACCCGACGACCTTGCGCAA
>JBAXUD010000560.1:0-2281 GCA_037129875.1 Mycobacteriaceae bacterium | reverse complement strand
AGTCCACCGCGCAGCTCACCCAGACCCACGAGGTCGACATGACCAAGATCGTGGCGCTGCGGGCCCGGGCCAAGAAGGACTTCGCCGAACGGGAGGGTGTGAATCTCACCTACCTTCCGTTCATCGCCCGGGCCGTCATCGACGCGCTCAAGACGCATCCGAACATCAACGCGAGCTACAACGAGGATGCCGGTGAGATCACCTACTACGACACGGAGAACCTGGGCTTCGCGGTCGATACCGACCAGGGCTTGCTCTCGCCGGTGGTGCACAACGCCGGCGACCTGTCGCTGGCCGGGCTGGCGCGGGCCATCAACGACATCGCCTCTCGCGCCCGCTCCGGTGATCTCAAGCCCGACGAGCTTTCCGGCGGTACGTTCACCATCACCAACATCGGCAGTCAGGGCGCGTTGTTCGACACGCCCATCCTGGTGCCGCCGCAGGCGGCGATGCTGGGCACCGGTGCCATCGTCAAGCGGCCACGGGTCATCGCCGACGAGGCCGGCAACGAGTCGATCGGGGTGCGCTCGATCAGCTACCTGCCGCTGACCTACGACCACCGGCTGATCGACGGCGCCGACGCCGGCCGGTTCCTCACCACGGTCAAGCGGCGGCTCGAGGAAGGCGCGTTCGAGGCTGAGCTCGGGCTCTGAGGTGGGTGACCAGACTGCCACGAAGACGGTTGCCATCGCCGGTTCGTCCGGTGTCATCGGTTCGGCACTGATAGCCGCGCTGCGCTCCGCCGACCACCGGGTGCTGCGGATCGTCCGGCGCGTACCGGCCAGCCGCGACGAGGTGCGGTGGAATCCGGACAGCGGCGAGTTCGACCCTGCCGCGCTCGAGGGCGTCGACGCCGTGGTCAACCTGTGCGGCGTCGGGGTCGGCGACAAACGGTGGTCCGGGGCCTACAAGCAGGTACTGCGCGACAGCCGCATCGATCCCACTGAGGTTGTCTCCGCCGCGGTGGTAGACGCCGGCGTCCCGGTTCTGGTCAATGCCAGCGCGGTGGGCTACTACGGCGATACCGGCAGCCGGATCGCCGACGAGTCCGCACCGGCCGGGTCCGGTTTCCTGGCCCAGCTGTGCGTGGACTGGGAGGCCGCCACCGCGCCGGCGCAGGACGCCGGGGTCCGCGTGGTGCTGGCCCGCACCGGTCTGGTGCTATCCCCCACTGGCGGTCTGCTCAGCAAACTCAAGCCGCTCTTCGCCTTCGGGCTGGGCGGGCGACTGGCCGGCGGCCACCAGTACATGCCGTGGATCAGCCTGGAGGACGAGGTCCGCGCGCTGCTGTTCACCATCAACAAGCCGCTGTCCGGACCGGTGAACCTCACCGGACCGGCACCGGTGACCAATGCCGAGTTGACCGCCGCGTTGGCGCGGGTACTCAAGCGCCCCGCACCGTGGCTGGTGCCCGGATTCGCGCTCAAGGCGCTGCTCGGGGAGTTCGCCGAGGAGGGCCTGCTCGGCGGCCAGCGGGCCATCCCGGCCGTCCTTGAGCGCGCCGGATTCCAGTTCAACCACAACACCATCGGCGAGGCACTTTCCTACGCGATCGGCTCGGCCGGCGGGTAGTACGGTCGGGTGATGCGCCAGTCCATCCGATCCAGCGAGAACCCGGTGGCAATCCGGCATCTCGGCGCGGTGGATTACCGGGCCGCTTGGCAGCTTCAGCGCGAGACCGCCGATGCCCGGGTGGCAGGCGGCCCGGACACCCTGCTGCTGCTCGAGCACCCGCCGGTCTACACCGCCGGTAGGCGCACCGAAGACCATGAGCGCCCGGTGGACAAGGTCCCCGTCGTCGACACCGACCGGGGCGGCAAGATCACCTGGCACGGCCCCGGGCAGTTGGTGGGCTATCCGATCATCGGTCTGGCCGAACCGCTGGACGTGGTGAATTTCGTTCGGCGACTTGAGGAATCACTGATCGCCGTCTGCGCCGGCCTCGGCCTCGACGCCGGCCGGGTCGACGGCCGATCCGGGGTGTGGCTGCCGGCGGACGCTCACCGGCCGGCCCGCAAGATCGCGGCCATCGGCATCCGGGTGGCGCGCGGCACCACCCTGCACGGCTTTGCCTTGAACTGCGATTGCGACCTGAGCGCTTTCTCGGCGATCGTGCCGTGCGGAATAACCGACGCCGGGGTCACCTCGCTGACCGCCGAAACCGGCCGACACATCGGTGTTGAAGACGTCCGGGCCCGGGTCGCCGAGGCGGTGGGCGACGCCCTGGACGGCCGGCTGCCGGTGTCTGCTCCCGTAGCATCGCAGCCATGAGCGTCGAGCC
>JBAXUD010000056.1:0-12476 GCA_037129875.1 Mycobacteriaceae bacterium | reverse complement strand
GGGTGATCGCGCCACCCTCCTCGCGCAGCGAGGTGATGCGCTTGTTGATGACGTTGGTCGTGGTGTCGGGCAGATCGACGATCACTTCTACTGACTCCGCTCTTCGCTGGCGCTCATCACGCGGTGCCGGACTGCTCTTCGCTGGCGCTCATCACGGGGTGCTCAATCCGCTCTTCGCTGGCGCTCATCACGGGGTGCTCAATCCGCTCTTCGCTGGCGCTCATCACGGTCACGGCCGCCGCCATTCGTGGCCGGTCCGCTGCAGCATCTCGAACGCCGAATCCGGGCCCCAGGTGCCGGACTCGTACGGATCGGGCTTGCCGTGCGTCGCCCAGTACTCCAGCGCCGGATCCAGGATCTTCCAGGACAACTCGACCTCGGCGTTGACCGGGAACAGCGACGGCTCGCCGAGCAGCACGTCGAGGATCAACCGTTCGTAGGCCTCCGGGGAGTCCTCGGCGAACGCAGACCCGTAGGAGAAGTCCATATTCACGTCGCGAACCTCCATGGTGCTACCCGGCACCTTGGAACCGAAACGCAGCGTGATGCCCTCATCGGGTTGGACCCGGATGACCAGGGCGTTCTTGCCTAGCTCCTCGGTCATGGTGGCGTCGAACGGCAGATGCGGGGCCCGCCTGAACAACATCGCGATCTCGGTCACCCTGCGGCCCAGGCGTTTTCCGGTCCGCAGGTAGAACGGCACACCGGCCCAGCGGCGGGTGTCCACTTCGAGGGTGATCGCGGCGAAGGTCTCGGTGGTCGACGTCTTGGAGAAGCCGTCCTCGTCGAGCAGGCCGACCACCTTCTCACCGCCCTGCCAGCCTGCGGTGTACTGCCCGCGGGAGGTGTTGAGGTCCAGCGGCAGGGCCAGCCTGGTGGCACCGAGCACCTTGATCTTCTCGGCTTTCACCTCTTCGGGGTGGAAGCTCACCGGTTCCTCCATCGCGGTGAGCGCCAGTAGTTGCAGCAGATGGTTCTGGATGACGTCGCGCGCGGCGCCGATACCGTCGTAGTAGCCCGCCCGGCCGCCAAGCCCGATGTCCTCGGCCATGGTGATCTGCACGCTGTCGACGTAGTGGTTGTTCCAGATCGGCTCGTAGAGCTCGTTGGCGAAGCGCAGCGCCATGATGTTCTGCACCGTCTCCTTGCCGAGGTAGTGGTCGATGCGGAACACCGACTCCTCGGGGAAGACGCTGTTGACCACCGCATTGAGCTCCTTGGCGCTCTGCAGGTCGTGGCCGAAGGGCTTCTCGATGACCACCCGGCTCCACCGGCCGTCCTTGGGATCAGCCAGCCCGGACTTCTTGAGCTGTTCGCAGACCACCGGGAATGCGTTCGGCGGGATCGACAGGTAGAAGGCGTGGTTGCCGCCGGTGCCGCGCTCGACGTCGAGCTTGTTCAGCGCCTCGGCCAGTCTCGTGAAGGACGCGTCGTCGTCGAAACTGCCCTGCACGAACCGGATTCCCTCGGCGAGCCGGTCCCACACCTCCTGGCGGAACGGGGTGCGGGCGTGCTCCTTGACCGCGTCGTAGACGATCTTGCCGAAATCCTGGTCGGCCCAGTCCCGCCGGGCGAAGCCGACCAGTGCGAACGACGGCGGCAGCAGACCGCGATTGGCCAGGTCGTAGATCGCCGGCATCAGCTTCTTGCGCGACAGGTCGCCGGTGACGCCGAAGATCACCACCCCGCACGGGCCGGCGATGCGCGGCATGCGCTTGTCCCGCTTGTCCCGCAGGGGGTTGTGCCACTCGGCCGGCACCGGGACGGCCGGGGCCGGGGTCACGTCCGCACTCATTTCTTGGCGGCGTCCAACTGGCCCTGGGTGGCGTCGAGCAGTTCCTGCCAGGACTTCTCAAACTTATCCACGCCATCGTCCTCGAGGAAGATGAAGACATCGGTGAGGTCGATGCCCACCGACTCGAGCTTGTCGAACACTGCCGCAGCGGCGGGACCGGTGCCCGAGAGGGTGTCGCCGGTGACGACGCCGTGGTCGGCCACCGCGTCCAAGGTCTTCTCCGGCATGGTGTTGACGGTGTCGGGCCCGACCAGTTCGGTGACGTACAGGGTGTCGGAGTAGTCCGGGTTCTTCACGCCGGTGGAGGCCCACAGCGGACGCTGCACCCGGGCGCCGGATTCGGCCAGTGCCGCGAACCGCTCGCCTCCGAAGATCTCCTGGTAGGCCGCGTAGGCCAGCCGGGCGTTGGCCACTCCGGCCTGACCGCGCAGTGCCAGCGCCTCGTCGGTGCCGATCGCCTCCAACCGCTTGTCGATCTCGGTGTCCACCCGGGAGACGAAGAACGAGGCGACCGAGTGAATCTTCGAGAGGTCGTGGCCGGCCTGCTTGGCCGCCTCCAGTCCCGCGAGACAGGCGTCCATCACCAGGCGGTGACGTTCCACCGAGAAGATGAGGGTGACGTTGACCGAGATGCCCTCGGCGAGAACGGCGGTGATCGCCGGCACTCCGGCCTTGGTGGCGGGGATCTTGATCAGCAGGTTGGGCCGGTCGACGATCTTCCACAGTTCGATGGCCTGCAGGATGGTCTTGTCGGTGTCGTGCGCCAGCCTCGGGTCGACCTCGATCGAGACCCGGCCGTCCACACCGTCGGATGCCTCCCATTGCGGACGCAGCACGTCGCACGCCTCCCGGACGTCGTCGGTGGTGGCGGTGCGGATCGTCGCGTCGACATCTGCGCCACGCGCTGCCAATTCGGCCACCTGCGCGTCGTAGGCGGTGCCCTTCGACAGCGCAGCCTGGAAGATCGACGGGTTGGTGGTGACGCCGACGATCGACTTGGTGTCGATCAGTTCCTTCAGATTCCCCGACCGCAGCCGGTCGCGGGACAGATCGTCGAGCCAGACTGAGACACCGGCCGCCGACAGCGCAGCGAGGTTCGGGTTCTGGGCCATGTGGCTTTCTCCTTCAGGGGTTCAACGAGGGGTTCAACGAGGGGACTAGTTGTCGATTGCCCGTTCCGCCGCGGCCACAACCGCCTCGGGGGTGAACCCGAACTCGCGGAACAGGGTCTTGTCGTCGGCGGACTCGCCGAAGTGCTCGATCGAGATGATCTCCCCGGTGTCGCCGACGTATTTGTACCAACTCTGGGCGATTCCGGCCTCGACCGCGACCCGGGCGGGCACATCCGGGGGCAGCACGCTGTCGCGGTACTCCTGCGACTGCGATTCGAACCACTCCACGCAGGGCATCGACACCACGTAGGCGCGAATATCCCTGTCGGCGAGGATCTTTGTGGCTTCCACGGCCAGCTGGACCTCAGAGCCGGTGGCGATGATGATCACGTCCGCGTCATCTGCCGGGTTCCCGCCGCCGAGGACGTAACCCCCGCGGGTGACGCCTTCGCTGCTGGTGCCCTCCAGCACCGGCACGCCCTGGCGGGTCAGGATCAGACCGGTGGGCCCGCTCGTCGCACCCCGTTCGAGGATGGTGCGCCAGGCGTAGGCCGTCTCGTTCGGGTCGGCCGGGCGCACCACCGCGAGCCGCGGGATCGCTCGCAGCGCAGCCAGGTGCTCGATCGGCTGGTGGGTGGGGCCGTCCTCGCCGAGGCCGATCGAGTCGTGCGTCCACACGTAGATGGGATCGATGTCCATCAGCGCGGCCAGTCGAACAGCCCCGCGCATGTAGTCGGCGAACTGCAGGAAGGTGCCGCCGTAGGCCCGGGTCGGGCCGTGCAGCACGATCCCGGACAGGATCGCTCCCATCGCATGCTCACGGATCCCGAAGTGCAGAGTGCGGCCGTACCAGGTCGCGTCCCAGTCCTCGGTGGAAATCGACGGCGGCCCAAATGATTTGGCGCCCTTCATCGTGGTGTTGTTGCTGCCGGCGAGGTCGGCCGAGCCGCCCCACAGCTCCGGAAGTTTCGGACCGACGGCCGAGAGCACGTCGCCGGAGGCCGCCCGGGTGGCCACCGGCTTGGACCCCGGCTCCCAGTACGGAAGGTCGGCGTCCCATCCCTCGGGCAGGGTGCCGGCCAGCAACCGGTCCAGCAGCGCCTTGCGCTCCGGCTCGCGGTGCGCCCAGGCGTCGAAGTCGGCCTGCCACTTCTGGTGGGATTCGCGACCGCGGTCGACCAGCTTGCGGGTGTGGGCGATCACGTCATCTGCGACGTCGAAGCTCTTGTCGGGATCGAATCCCAGCACCTTCTTGGTGGCTGCGACCTCCTCGGCGCCCAGGGCCGAGCCGTGCACGCCGCCGGTATTCATCTTGGTCGGTGCCGGATAGCCGATGATCGTCCGTAGCGCGATGAACGACGGCTTGTCGGTGACGGCCTTGGCTGCCTCGAGCGCCTGCTCGAGGCCGGTGACGTTCTCTCCCCCCTCCACCACCTGGACGTGCCAGCCGTAGGCCTCGTAACGCGCCGGCGTGTTCTCGGTGAACGCGATCTTCGTGTTGTGCTCGATGGAGATCTCGTTGTCGTCCCAGATCACGATCAGATTGCCCAACTGCTGGGTCCCGGCCAGCGAGGACGCTTCGCTGGTGACCCCTTCCTCCATATCGCCGTCTGAGGCGATGACGTAGATGAAGTGGTCGAACGGGCTGGTACCCGGTGCGGCGTCGGGGTCGAAGAGCCCGCGCTCGTAGCGCGATGCCATCGACATGCCGACCGCCGAGGCCAAGCCCTGGCCCAGCGGGCCGGTGGTGATCTCCACCCCCTTGGTGTGCCGGAACTCCGGGTGACCCGGGGTCTTGGAGCCCCAGGTCCGCAGCGACTCGATTTCGGAGAGCTCCAGACCGAATCCGCCCAGATAGAGCTGCAGATACAGGGTGAGGCTGGAGTGTCCGCAGGACAGCACGAACCGGTCGCGACCCAGCCAGTGCGTGTCGCTGGGATCGTGGCGCATCACCCGCTGAAACAGCGTGTAGGCCGCCGGCGCCAGGCTCATGGCGGTTCCGGGATGGCCGTTGCCCACCTTCTGCACCGCATCGGCGGCCAGCACCCGCGCGGTGTCGACGGCACGCGAGTCCAACTCGGTCCAGTCGGCGGGGTGGTGCGGCTGGGTCAGCGCGGAAATCTGCTCAAGGGCGGTCACGAAATGCACTCCTGGGACGTCGAATCAGCGGGCAACCCGGTACTGCTGCACACCCTAGTGCCGGGAATCGAGGCTGCAGTACCGAATCGGCAGCCTCGCGGTCTACCATCCTGTGTAGTAGACGGTGGGCGGCCGTCCTTAAGGAGTTGACTGCGTGAACATTCGGGAAACGCACCCGGTAGGCGTCGCGGAGACGCCCGGCCGGCTCCGCAGCAGCCTGTTGGGCTACCTCGCCCTGATGAAGCCGCGCGTCATCGAGCTTCTGCTGGTCACCACCATCCCCGCGATGCTGCTGGCCGATCGCGGTCACGTCGATTTGGTTCTGATCCTCAACACCCTTTTCGGCGGGTTGCTGGCCGCCGGCGGCGCGAACACGCTGAACTGCGTCGCCGACGCCGATATCGACAAGGTGATGAAGCGCACCGAGCGTCGCCCCCTGGCCCGAGAGGTGGTCCCGCGCAGCCACGCCCTGGTGTTCGGGCTTGCGCTGTCCGTGGCTTCATTCTTCTGGCTGTGGTGGACCACCAACATGCTGTCGGCGCATCTCGCGGCGGCCACGATCGCGTTTTACGTGCTGGTCTACACCCTGCTGCTCAAGCGGCGGACCTCGCAGAATGTGGTGTGGGGCGGCGCGGCCGGCTGCATGCCGGTGATGATCGGCTGGTCTGCGGTGACCGGCACCATCGGCTGGCAGGCCCTGGCGATGTTCGCGATCATCTTCTTCTGGACGCCGCCGCACACCTGGGCGCTGGCCATGAAGTACAAAGATGACTACGCGGCCGCCGGGGTGCCGATGCTGCCCGTGGTGGCCACCGAACGTCAGGTCACCAAGCAGGTCCTGATCTACACCTGGCTCACCGTGGCCGCGACCCTGGCGCTGGTTCCGGCGGCGGGCTGGCTGTACGCCACGGTCGCGGTGGCGGCCGGCGCCTGGTTCCTGACCCTGGCCTACAAGTTGCATGCCGGCGTGCTGCGCGGCGAGGCGGTCAAGCCCCTGCGGCTGTTCCTGCACTCCAACAACTACCTGGCTGCGGTCTTCTGCGCGCTGGCGGTCGATTCGGTGATCCCGCTGCCGCAACTGTTCGGCTGATTCGCCGTCAGGGCACCAGAACGATCGAACCCGTCGTCTTGCGGGCCTGCAGATCCTCATGGGCGCGCTGCACCTCGCCCAGCGGATAGTGTCCGCCTACCGTGATCGTGATCGATCCATCGGCGATGGCGTCGATGAGTTCCCCGGCGCGCCAGGCGAACTCGTCGGTGGACCGGATGAAGTGCGCCAGGTTGGGCCGGGTCAGGTAGACCGAGCCGGCGGCGTTGAGCCGCTGCGGATCCACCGGCGGGACCGGCCCACTCGAGGCGCCGAACAAGGCCAGGGTTCCGCGTACCGCCAGGCTGGCCAGGCTGGCGTCGAACGTCGACTTGCCGACCCCGTCGTACGCGGCGGCCACGCCGTGTCCGTCGCTGAGCTCGCGCACCTGCGCGGCGAACTGCGCCGGATCGTCGGGGTAGTCGAGAACCTCGACAGCGCCTGCCTGCCGGGACAGTTCGGCCTTCTCACGAGTCGAGGCGGTGGTGATGACGCGGGCGCCGACGCTGGTGGCCCACTGGGTCAGGATAAGTCCCACGCCGCCGGCGCCGGCATGCACGAGCAGCCAGTCGCCTGGCTGAACCTGGTAGACCGACTTGATCAGGTAGTGCGCCGTCATGCCTTTGAGCAGGGCCGAGGCAATGGCATCAGAAGGCACCGAATCGGGAACGTAGGCCACGAAATCGGCTGGCGCACAGCAGTATTCCGCATAGGCGCCCACGGCATTGGCGGTCACCACGCGATCGCCTACTTTGATGGCGGCGACGTCCTCACCCGCCGCGGCCACCGTGCCGCACACCTCGGTGCCGACCACGAACGGCAGTTCGCGCGGGTACTGGCCGGACCGGAAGTAGGTGTCGATGTAGTTGACACCGATCGCGTCCGCCTTGATCAGCACCTCACCCGAACCGGGCGTCGGCACCGGCTTGTCGACCTGGGAAAGAACCTCCGGACCGCCTGTCTCGGCGACTTCGACCGCGCGCATGTCACTATCATCCCCCTGGTGACCATCAGCACCATCCACTGGATGACGACCAGCGCAGCGGCGACTCGATGAAGCTGGCCCGCCCGAACATCTTCCATCCACGCATCGTGCTGGCCTCATGCCCGCAGTTGGTCGATGGTGACGGCGATGACGACGGCCTGGTCGCCGCGCTGCGCGCGCGCGGTCTGCACGCCCGATGGCTGTCATGGGACGACCCGCAGACCGAGAGCGCTGACCTGGTGATCCTGCGGGCGACATGGGACTACACCGACCGGCAGGAGGAGTTCCTGGCCTGGACCACCCGGGTGCGCAACCTGCTCAACGCCCCGGCGGTGGTGGCGTGGAATATCGACAAGCACTACCTGCACGACCTTGTCGCAGCAGGAGTTCCGGTCGTGCCGTCGGAATTCTTCGAGCCGGGTGACGCTGTGTCCGCAGCGGACTTCAGCGGGGAGGTGGTGATCAAACCCGCTATCGGCGCCGGCTCGATCGACACCCTGCGGTTCGTTGAAGCCGATGCGGCGGCGGCGCATGCCACGGCCCTTCTGGAGTCCGGCCGCAGTGCGCTGGTGCAGCCCTACGACGGACGCATCGCGGCGGGGGAGACGGCGCTGGTCTTCCTGGGCGGCGATGAGTCCCACGCCTTCGTCAAGGGCCCGATCCTGCCGCCGCAGGGCGAGGAACCCCCGCTGCATGCCTCCGGCACCTTCGCCGAAGAGTCGTTGACCCCAGCCGATCCTGACGTCGAGCTGTGGGAACTGGGCTATAACGTCCTCGACGCCGCGGCATCGCACCTCGGGATGGCCCGAAGCGAATTCCTCTATGCCCGGGTCGATCTCATCGGAACCGCGTCGGACGCGGTGCTGCTCGAACTGGAAATGATCGAACCGTCGCTGGGCTGGCGGCAACTCGACGACAAGAACCGGGAGTTACGGCAGCGCAGCTTCGCTGTGCACGTCGAGACGGCCCTGGATCGTCTCGGGCTGGGTCCGCTGTCGCATCGACGCCCATAGCGCCGCGGTGGCGGCTGTGCAGGCCGCCGCCCCGGCGACGTGCAGCGCCACCAGCACGGCCGGCACTCCGGTGTGGTACTGGACCACCCCGATGAGGCCCTGCAGCAGCACCAGGCCGACGACCTCGGCCAGTCGGCGCATGACCCGCCGAGGCGCGCCAATCGCCAGCAGGCCGGCTCCCAGGCCGATCAGCAGGCAGAGGTAGGCGACCATCAGGGTGGCGTGCGCGTGTGCCAGGGTGACGATCTCCACCTCGAGGCGCGGGACGACGCGTTGCGGGCTCTTGTCCCCGGCGTGCGGGCCGGCTCCGGTGACCAGAGTGCCCGCCACCAACGTGGCGCTGAGCACCACCGCGCTCAGAACCGTCAACTGGCGCAACGGCTTCGGCGCCACCGGGGTGAGGACACCGTCGTCGGGTTCGCCGACCTTGACGTAGAGCAGCGCGGCGAGCCACACCATCGCCATCGAAACCAGCAGATGGACGGCGACCGTCCACCACAACAGCCCGGTGCGCACGGTGATGCCGCCGATGACTGCCTGCAGCACCGTGGACGCCGGCATCAGCCAGGCGTAAATCAGGACCTCTCGGCGCCGGTGGGCGCGGGTGACGGCGAGCACCGCCAGCATCGCGGTGATCACCACCGCAAAGGTGATCAGCCGGTTGCCGAATTCGACGGCCTGGTGGATGACGGGCACTTCGGAGTGCGGCACCGGGGTGAAGCTGCCGGGGAAGCACTGCGGCCAGGTGGGGCAGCCCAACCCGGACGCGGTTACCCGCACGATGGATCCGGTGACCGAGATCAGGGCCTGGCTGATCAGGACAGCGAGGGCGATGAGGCGCTGAGTGCGCATGCTCGGCATCGGCAGCCGGTCCACCAGCCGCACGAAGAGCCGTCCCAAACCCACTGGCCGATCCTAGGTGAACCGGAACCAGCGCACGGCCGCCGCCGCCGACACCGCACCCCAGACGGCGAGCACCGCGATGCCGAACCAGTCGACGGACACCGCGGTCGCCTGCGAGAGGGCCTCGGTCAGCGCGCCCGACGGGGTCAGCCTGGCCACCCAGGACACCGCTTTGGGAACGACGCCGGACTCCAGCGTGAGCGCACCGAGCCCGGCGAAGACGAACCACAGCAGATTGGCGACGGCCAGCACGATTTCGGCTCGCAGTGTCCCGCCGAGCAGCAGCCCCATGGCCACGAACGCCGCGGTGCCCAGCGCGATGATCACCGCGCCCAGCGCCAGGCCGGCCGGGTTCGGCCGCCAGCCCAGGGCCAGGCCGATACCGCCCAGCAGGATCGCCTGCAGGAACACCACGCTCACCACGGCCAGCGCCTTGCCGGCGATGATGCCCCACACCGGCAATGCGGTGGCGCCCAGGCGTTTCAAGGCTCCGTAGCGGCGGTCGAACGCCACCGCGATGGCCTGCCCGGTGAAGGCCGTCGAGATCACCGCCAGCGCCATGATCGCCGGCACGAACACCGCGACCCGATGCTCCCGCTGTTCGCCGAACGGGCCCAGCGGAAGCAGCGTCAGACCGATGAGGAGGGTGATCGGAATGAACATCGTCAGCAACAGCTGTTCGCCGTTGCGCAGCAGCAGTTTCAGCTCGAGCCGGTACTGGGCGGCCAGCATGTCGGCCACCCGGGCCGGGCGGGGGTCCGGGCTGAAGGTGCCCGCCGGGAACAGCGTGCTCACGACCGCAACTCCTTACCGGTGAGGTCGAGGAACACGTCCTCGAGGCTGCGCTGCTCGACCCGCAGATCGGTGGCCAGAATATTCAGCCGGGCACACCAGGCGGTCACCGTCGCGAGCACCTGCGGGTCGATGGTGCCCTCGACCAGATACTCGCCGGGAGCATGCTCGGCGACCCGGTACCCTTCGGGCAGCGCTGCCAAGAGCAGCGACAGGTCCAGCTTGCGGGGAGCGGTGAACCGCAGCTGATCCTCGGCGCCGCTGCGCATCAACTCGGCCGGAGTCCCGGCAGCCACGGGTGAGCCATGGTCGATGATGACGATGCTGTCGGCCAGTTCCTCGGCTTCCTTGAGCTGGTGTGTGGTGAGCACCACCGTCACCCCGTCGCGGCGCAGCCCGTCGATGAGCTCCCAGACCACCAACCTGGCGTGGGCATCCATCCCGGCTGTCGGTTCGTCGAGGAACACCAATTCCGGCCGGCCGACGATCGCGCATGCCAGCGCCAGCCGCTGCTGCTGTCCGCCGGACAGCCGGCGATAGGTGGTTTTGGCGGCGCCGGTCAGGCCGAGGGTGTCCAGCAGCCAAACCGGGTCCAGCGGCCGTGCCGCGTAGGCCGCAACCAGGTTGAGCATCTCAGCGGCGCGGGCCGCCGGATAGCCGCCGCCGCCCTGCAGCATCACGCCGATGCGCTCACGCACGCGGGCGTTGTCGGCGATCGGATCCAGGCCGAGGACCTCCACCGTGCCGGCGTCGGGGCGCACGAACCCCTCGCACATCTCGACAGTGGTCGTCTTCCCGGCACCGTTGGGACCGAGCAGCGCAAGGACCTCGGCGCGATGGACGTCGAGGTCCAGGTCGGAGACGGCAAGGGTCGAGCCGTAGCGCTTCGACACCCCGCGCAGCCGCACCGGGGTGGGGGACCCAGAACTCACGGTGTCTCAGCGTAGGCGGCGGGTGCGGGGTCGCTCGCCGGTGGATGGTCTGTGACCCCGTCGCGCTGGCTCAGCGCCTGGCTCAGAGCGAGGTCCTGGCCGCTGTAGCGCTCGTCGGTGCCGGGCACGTAGCGCCACGGCAGCCGCTTGCGGGTGAGCCAGATCAGCAGCGCGACGATCAACGCGCTGGCCAAAGTCGCGTCGAGGATCTGGAACAACGCGAACCGGTCACCGTTGGCAGTGGGGCCGAAGATACCGACGATCAGAGTGACGGCGATGGTCGCGATCCGGAATCTCGGCCGGGTGACCCAGGCGGCCAGCGGGATGATCGCCCAGAGCAGGTACCAGGGCTGAACCACCGGGAACAGCAGCACGGTGGCGCCCAGGGCGACCCCCAACCCGCCGACCGGGTGCAGCCGGCCGCGCAGCACCGCAAACAACAGCCAGCTCACCATGACGGCGATGATCAACACGCCCATCGCACGGGTCAGCGACAGCACGGAGGTGGTGTGGTCACCGAGGCCGAGCAGGATGCCGACCTGTCCGGTGGCCAGCGCCAGCAGGGTGGGTGGAGACATCCAGCTGCGGACGACGTTGGCCGTGCCGAGGGTGAAAAGCCAGCCGAATCCCAGACCGCTGGCCCACCCGACCAGCGCCATCACTGCCAGCGCGACCGTCCCCATCAGCACCCCGGCCGACAGGAATGCCCGCACAGTGCCACCCCAGCGATGGGCCAGTGCCATCGCGGCGAACCCCAGGGCCAGCAGGCCGGGCAGCTTCACCTGGGACGACAGGGTGATCAACACCGTGCCGGCCAGGAGCATGGCCAGCGGTAGCCACGTCGAGAAGTCAACACGGGTGCGCGGCCAGTGCACCGGGTGGG
Organism: Mycobacteriaceae bacterium; assembly: GCA_037129875.1. Classification (GTDB taxonomy): domain Bacteria; phylum Actinomycetota; class Actinomycetes; order Mycobacteriales; family Mycobacteriaceae; genus Mycobacterium. The sequence goes on along the minus strand of JBAXUD010000056.1, from coordinate 835 downwards.
ACAGCAGCGGCGCGCGAGTGTCGATGCCACGCAACGCGATCTCGGTGCCGGTCAGCATCAGGCCGAGCATCAGGGCTTCGTTGTGGATACCGGCGACCAGGTGCATCAACAGAAGCGGGTTGGCCGCGCCCAGCCACAGTGCGGTGACTTCGGCCACTCCGCAGCGGCGCGCCAATCGCGGTGTGGCCCAGACGATCAGACCGACCCCGACGAGCACGATGACGCGGTGACACAGGACCGCGGCGACGATGTTCTCTCCGGTGAGCGCGGAGATGCCGCGTCCGATCCACAGGAACAGCGGTCCGTAGGGGGCCGGCGTCTCGCGCCACAGGCTGGGTACCGACAGCGTGAACACGTGGTCGAGGCCGAGCCCCGGCGCCGGCCCGACCTTGTAGGGGTTGAGCCCGTTACGTGCGATCTGACTCTGGGCGAGGTAGGAGTAGACGTCCTTGCTATACATCGGCGGCGCGATCAGCAGCGGGGTGATCCACAGCATCAGCGTGCGGTCCAGTTGGCTCCGCGTCATCCGGCGCGGGCCGAGCGTGAAGCGGCCCAGCATGAGCCAGGCCAGCGCCATCATCACCGCGCCGGTGGTCGTCATCGTCAGGGACACGGTCTGGATGCGCGAGGGCAGATTGAGCAGCCGCACACCGAAGGTGGGGTCCTGAACCACCGGCCGCGCCCCGGCGCCCAGGGCGCCGATGCCCATCAGGACGGTGCCCGTCGCCCCGAATATCCGGGTGCGGTGCATCGCCCGCAGTTCGGGGGCGTTAAGTGGTGCGCCGACCGTCCGCTCGTCGCCGTGCCACTTCGCGATCGACGAGCTGAGGGAAAG
>JBAXUD010000559.1:0-2324 GCA_037129875.1 Mycobacteriaceae bacterium | reverse complement strand
CAGCGATCGTTCGTGGCACAATCCGACAATGGCCCAGTTGCCCTCCATCGTCCTGAAGGACCCGTCGTCCGCCGTCACCGCCACCTTCGTGCCGTCCGCGGGCATGGTGTGCACCTCGCTGACCGACGGCGGGGTGGAACTGCTCGGTCAGCGGCGCGGACTGAACGCGTATCTCACGACCGGCAAGACCATGGGCATCCCGATCCTCTACCCGTGGGCCAACCGCCTGAGCGCCAACGGCTACGGGGTCGACGGCGGTGCGGTGACGCTGACCCCCGGCGTGGGCGGGGTGCGCTCTGATGAGCACGGCCTGGTGATCCACGGCGTGCTCGCCGCCTACCCCGGCTGGCTGGTCAAGCAGAACGCCGATAACAAGCTCTCCGCCGACCTCGACTACGGCGGCCAGCCGCGTCTGCTGTGCAGCTTCCCGTTCCCGCACGTGGTCACCCTCGATATCGCGCTGGAGGATCGGGCGCTGACCATCGAGACCACCGTGACCGCGACGACGTCGGCCTCGGTGCCGCTGTGCTTCGGGTTCCATCCGTACCTGACCATCCCCGGCGTGCCGCGCTCGGAGTGGAAGCTGGAGACCCCGCCGCTGCGGCACCTGCCGGTGGACAACTGGGGCATCCCGACCGGGGCCAGCGAGAATTGGCCGGCGATGTCTGAGCCGTTGGGCAACAAGACCTTCGACGACGGGTTCGACGAAGTTCCCCAGGGCGGGAAGTTCGCCCTGTCCGGCGGGGATCGTCGCATCGAGGTTATCTTCAACCACGGCTACCCGGCGGTGGAGATCTTCGCCCCTGGCAACGACGACGTGGTGGGTATCGAGCCGATGACGGCGCCCACCAACGCGTTGCGCAAGGGCAACTACAGCGTCGCGGTGCCGGGGCGGCCCGCGTCGGCCAGTTTCACCATCAAGGTCTAATCCGCCGTCGAATTCGACGAAATGGTGAGTTCCACTCGCGCTTTGTCGCCCAAGCGTCGGTTTGGGCGGACAGCCGCCGCTCAGCGGCGGGAGTCCGATTCGCCGCTTCGCTTCGCTCAGCGGCGGGGCTTCCACACCACGACCGCTGTGCTCTTGGGCACCACCGCGAGGTCGCGGCGGGGCCTGGACCGGGACAACTCGTCGGCCAGCTCGGCGAGCCGTGCCTGCAGGGCTTCCACCTGATTGGTCAGCTCGATGATGCGCTTGATCCCGGCGAGGTTCACACCCTCGTCCTGGGAGAGCCGCTGTATCTCGCGCAGGACTTCGACATCGCGCTGCGAGTACCGGCGGCCGCCGCCGGCGCTGCGCTCCGGGCTGACCAGCCCCAGCCGGTCGTAGGTGCGCAGCGTCTGGGCGTGCATCCCGGCCAATTCAGCGGCCACCGAGATCAGGAACGTCCGGGTCTCGCCCTGATCGCGGGGGCCGTTGGCCGCGGTCATGGCCGGTTACCCGACCACCCGGCGCGTGGATTGAAGCCGCTGGCCTTTTCTGCGGCCGCGTAGGCCTCCAGAGCCTCCAGGGCCGGGCCCTCGAGCTCGGGGGGAACCGCCACCTTGACGGTGACCAGCAGATCACCGGCGCCGCCGCTGCGTTTGGGAACACCACGCCCACGGACCCGCAGGATCCGGCCGTCGGACGTGCCCTTCGGGACCCTAACGCCCACCTTGCCGTCCAACGTCGGCACCGAAAGCGTTGTGCCCAAAGCCAATTCGGTGAAGCTGACCGGCACCGACACGGTGAGGTCGTCGCCGTCGCGGGCGAACACCTTGTCGGGCCGGACGTGCACGGTGACGTAGAGATCGCCTGACGGGGCGCCCCTGAGACCGGCTTCGCCCTGGCCTGCCAGCCGGATGCGCTGGCCGTCCTCGACACCGGGAGGGATCCGCACGTTGATCGTGCGGCTGCGGGTGGTGACACCGGTGCCGCGGCAGTCGTCGCAGGGATCCTCGATGATCGAGCCGCTGCCCCGGCAATCGGTGCAGGGTTCGGAGAACCCGAACGCGCCCTGGTTGCGGCTGATCACACCGGACCCGTTGCAGCCTGCGCACACCTTGGGGCTTGTTCCCGGGCGCGCGCCGCTGCCGTGGCAATTGGTGCACGGCGCCGGGCTGGTCAGCCGCAGCGGCATGGCCACACCCTTGGTGGCTTCGAGAAAGTCGAGTTCGGTCTCGGTCTCCAAGTCCTTGCCACGACGGGGCCTGGTGGGGCGTGGTTGGGCACCCCGGTTGAACAGGCCGCCGAACAGGTCGCCGATATTCGCGCCACCGTCCTGCCCGGCCTGGCCGAACAGGTCGTTCAGGTTGAATCCGCCGCCACCGCCACCGTCGTCGTAGGT
>JBAXUD010000558.1:0-2330 GCA_037129875.1 Mycobacteriaceae bacterium | reverse complement strand
CCGCGGACGGCGAACTTGGTGGCCGAGTAGGTGGCCAGTTCGGGCTGGCCGTAGATCGCCGAGGCGGAGCACAGATTGACCACCTGGGCGCCGTGGGTGTCGCGCAGGTAGGGAAAAGCCTTGTGCAGGCCGGCCATGGCGCCGTACACGTTGACGTCCACGATCCGCCGCTGGGTGTCCAGCGGGATCTCCTCGAAGCGCCCGGAACTGAGGATGCCGGCGTTGTTGACCAGGATGTCCAGCCTTCGTGAGCTACCCGTGAACGCCTCCAGTTGCTGGGCCCAGTCGCCGGCGTCGGTGACGTCGAGTTCTCCGATCGCCACGTCTCCTCCGCGGGCGGTGATCTCCTCGCGCAAGGAGGCCAGCCCGGCAAGGTCGATGTCATAGGCGCCGACCCGGTAGCCGCGCCGGGCGAAGGCCAGGGCTGTGGCGCGGCCGATTCCTGCCGCAGCTCCGGAGATGAAGACGGTGGGTGCGGACGACGATGAAGCTGACCTGGTCATCCGCCCAGACTTTCCCGTCGAGGGGTCGCGGTGCAACCGAACGGTGGAACTATCTGTGTGCAGTGCCCTCGTAGATCTCCAGCGGCAGGCCATCGGGATCGGCGAAGAACGTGAACCGCGCGCCGGTGAACTCGTCCACCCGTATCGGTTCCACGAATACACCCCGCGACTCCAGATACCCAGCCCACGCCTGCACGTCGTCGACCGCGAACGCCAAATGCCGCAGACCGCACGCCTCCGGACGGCTCGGACGCGGCGGAGGATCGGGAAATGAGAACAGCTCCAACTGGCCGCCGTCCGGTAGTCCCAGGTCCAGCTTCCAGGACCCCCGCGCCTCGCGGTAGTTCTCGTCCACCACGGCCAAACCCAACACCCCGGTGTAGAACTCCTTGGACCGCTGGTAATCCGAGCAGATGATCGCGGTGTGGTGAATGCGTTGCAGCACGGGCGGATTCATGTCCATCGGTGCGCCTTTCCCTGTTCGCGGAACCAGTCGATGAGCTCGGGTCGGTCCACGGCGCGGGGGTCCAGTGACACGTCGCCGTGTCCGGCCATGATCGCAGTCACCGGGACCTCGAGTTTTTTGCCGGTTCGGGTGTGCGGGATCGCCGGCGCCGCGATGACGTCGTCGGGCACATGTCGCGGCGAGAGCCGCGTGCGGATCGCGGTACGGATGGTGTCGACCAGCGAGTCATCCAGTGCCCTGCCCTCGGTAAGGACGACGAACAACGGCATCCAGTAGGCGCCGCGGGGTCCGTCGATTCCCACCACGAACGCCTCGCTCACCGCGTCGAGTCCTTCGACCACCTCATAGATGTCCGCCGAGCCCATCCGGATGCCGTGCCGGTTGAGGGTGGCGTCGCTTCGGCCGTGGATCACCAGCGAGCCACGCTCGGTCACGGTGACCCAGTCGCCGTGCCGCCACACCCCGGGAGCGGGACCGTCATCGCGGTGACTATCGGGGCCTTCGGCCCACTGGTGCTCGAAATAGGCAGCGCGGTAACGTTTTCCGCCCGGGTCGTCCCAGAAACCCACCGGCATCGACGGCATCGGCGCGGTGATCACCATCTCGCCCACCTCGCCGACGAGCGGCTCCCGCCTCGGTGACCAGCTGTGCAGGTCCACGCCCAGGTATCGGGTGGCCAGTTCGCCCGGTGCGGCCGGCACCCCGGTGGTGCCGCCGGCGAACGCGGTCACCACATCGGTGCCACCGCTGATCGAGGACACCTCGACGTGATCGCCGAGTTCTGTTCTGGCCCAATCGAACAGGTCGGCCGGCAGCGGTGAGCCGGTGCTGCCCAGGGTGCGCAACCGGCTCAGGTCATGGTGGCGGGCCGGGTGCAGACCCGCCTTGCTGGAGGCCAGCAGCTGTCCCGGGCTGGTGCCGAAATAGGTGACCGATTCGTCGGCGACCAGCTGCCACAGCCGGTCTGCGCCGGGGTGCATCGGGTGGCCGCTGTAGCCGACGGTCGTCGCGCCGCACAGCAGACCGCCGACGCGGAAGTTCCACATCATCCAGCTCAGCGCGGTCTGCCAGAAGAACACATCGCCGGGACCCAGATCCGCATGCAGCACAGCGGCTTTCAGATGCTCGAGTACCACTCCGCCGTGACCGTGCGCAATGCCTTTCGGGCGTCCGGTGGTGCCCGAGGTGAACAACACCCACAGCGGATGGTCGAACGGCACCGGTGTGACCTCGGGCGCCACCGGTTCGGCGACGATCGCCCGGTAGGCGTCACTGTCAAGCAGCAACAGCTGCGGGTGTGTTTCTCCCCGAGTCGCTTCGCTCCTGCCCGCCGGGACCGGGAGCAACTTGAGTAGTTCGGC
>JBAXUD010000557.1:0-2344 GCA_037129875.1 Mycobacteriaceae bacterium | reverse complement strand
GCGCCCCGGACTTCTTGATGCCGGCGGCGATTCCGGCGGCGCGGAAGCCGGCCGGGGCGGTGACGCCCTGGTTGCGCAGCAGTCGGGTGGTGGACGCCGTGGACATCAGGGCGCCACCCCCACCGTCGAAAGTCCCTGCGTCTCAGGCCAGCCCAGTGCGAGGTTCATCGACTGCACCGCAGCACCGGCGGTTCCTTTCACCAGGTTGTCGATGGCGCACAACGCGAGGAGCACTCCGGCGTCGGCGTCGACCGCCACCGCGATCTGCGCGGCGTTGCTGCCGATCACCGAACCGGTCCGCGGCAGTTGGCCTTCCGGCAGCAGGTACACGAAAGGCTCATCGGCATAGGCCTTTTCGTAGGCGGACCGGATCTCGGACTGGGTTGCCGAGGTGCGGGCGGTGCAGGTGGCCAGGATGCCGCGGGCGGTCGGGATGAGCACCGGGGTGAAGGACACCGTCACCGGGCGGTCGGTCACCGCGCGCAGGCCCTGCGCGATTTCCGGGGTGTGCCGGTGCGCTCCGGCGATGTTGTACGCGCGCGCCGAGCCGATCACTTCGGAGGCCAGCAGGTCGACCTTGGCGGCCCGCCCGGCGCCCGAGGTGCCGCTGACCGCGACCACGGTGACCGCGGGTTCGACCAGATCGGCCGCGACAGCCGGCAGCAACGCCAGCAGTGCGGCCGTCGGATAACAGCCCGGCACCGCGATGCGGGTGGCCCCGCGTAGCGCATCGCGCCCGCCCGGTAGTTCGGGCAGGCCGTACGGCCAGGTCCCGGCGTGCGGCGAACCGTAGAAGCGCTGCCAGTCCCCGGCGTCGGTCAGCCGGAAATCCGCGCCGCAGTCGATCACTACGGTGTCGGGGCCGAGTTGCTCGGCCAGTGCCGCGGAATTCCCATGCGGCAGGCCGAGGAAAACAACGTCATGTCCGGCGAGAACGTCGACCTCGGTGGGCTCGAGGATCCGCTCTCCCAGCGGCAGGAGGTGCGGATGATGGTCGATGAGCGCACTGCCCGCGCTGGCCGCGGCCGTCAGCGCGCCGATGGTCAGACTGCCATCCGCATAGCCGGGGTGGCCGAGAAGTAGACGCAGGATCTCGCCGCCTGCGTATCCGCTGGCACCCGCCACAGCCACCGATGTCACCGAAGCATTGTGCATCATTATGCAGTCAGTTGCAAATAGATACCGATGCGGGCTACCGCGGCGGGTAGGAACCGACGATTTTTGTCAGTGTATCGAACTAGTGTTCGAATCATGGAGATGCCCACCGCGCAGGCCGAGGTGGTGATGACCGCACTGGACGAGCTCGATGCCGCCTGGGACAAGCTGGCCTCGTTACCGATCGGGGCACTGATTGCTCCGCAGGCCCTGGCGGCATTGGGCCGGCTGGAAACCCATCGGCGCCGCCAGCCCGCTTTCGAGCATGCCCTGATCACTCACGTGCAGTCCCAGGCCACCGCGACGGCGATGGGCGCCAAATCCTGGCGGGCGGTGTTATCGAGCCGGCTGGGGATCAGCGGTTCCGACGCCGGCCGCCGAATCGCCGAGGCCGCTGCGCTCGGGGCGCGTCGCGCCGTCACCGGCGAACCACTGGAGCCCCAGCTGGCGACCACCGCGGCAGCACAGGCACGTGGCGAGATCGGAACAGAGCATGTGACGGTGATCCGGGATTTCATGGCCCAACTGCCGACGGAGGTCGACCTTGACACCCGGGTGGAGGCCGAATCCCAGCTGGCGCAGCTGGCCGGCGGACTGACCCCGGAGGGACTGCGCAAAGTCGCCCGCCGGCTGATGGGCTACCTCGACCAGGACGGCACGCTCGATGACGAAAGTGAGCACGCCCGCAAGCGCGGCATCAAGCTGGGCAACCAGGAACTCGACGGCATGAGCCGGATTTCGGGGTGGATCGATCCAGAACTGCGTGCGACCCTCGACGCCATCTTCGCCAAACTCGCCGCCCCCGGCCACTGCAACCCCGACGACGACGATCCGTGCGTCGACGGCAGCCCGTCACAGGCCCAGACCACCGGCGATACCCGGACCGCCGCGCAGCGCACCCACGACGCCTTGACGACCGTATGTCGCGCGATGCTGGCGTCCGGGAAGCTGGGTCAGCACAACGGACTACCGGTCACGATCGTGGTGACCGCAACGCTGGCCGACCTGTCCGCAGCCGCCGGGCTTGCTCACGCCGGCGGAGGGACGCAGGTGCCGATCCCGACACTCATCCGGATGGCCGCCCAAGCACATCCGTACCTGGCGCTGTTCCACACTCCACGCGAGATCCAGCTCTACTACGGGCGCACCCGGCGCACCGCCAGCCCCGGGCAGCGCCTCGTCCTGCATG
>JBAXUD010000556.1:0-2355 GCA_037129875.1 Mycobacteriaceae bacterium | reverse complement strand
CGCCGGCCCGCAGCCGGGCGGCGGCGTGCGCGACGGCGTCGATACCGGAGGCGCAGAAGCGGTTGATCGTCACGCCGGGAACGTGGTCGCCCCAGCCGGCCAGCAGTGCCGCGGTGCGGGCGATGTCGGCGCCCTGCTCGTCTACCTGCGAGGCGCAGCCCACGATGACGTCGTCCACCCGGGCGGGATCCAAGCCGGTCCGCCCGACCAGGGCTCCCTTGAGATGAACGAGCAGATCGGTGGCGGTGCGGTCGTGCAGCGATCCCTTCGCCGAGGCTTTGGCGCGCGGGGTCCGCACGTAGTCCAGAACAAAGGCGTCGCTCATTTGGCGGGAGTTTACGGGCTACCTCTTTCTGTCCTTGCGCCCCGGTTGACGGGGCGGCGGCGGCGTCGCCTTGGTCGTCGGCTCGAACTTGCCGCCCTCCTTAGGGTCGTACGTGCCTGCCGTGCCTACCTTCGGCTCAGTCATTCCCGGCCACCTTTCACTCGTTGTACCCATGTCCACGGTATCGGTCGCCATCGCGATGTCCGCCAGGATCCTCAATCCAGCCGCCCGGCGTCGACCACCCGTAGCACGGCGGCGCCCTCTTCGTCGGAGGCCTCGAGGTCCACCTCCACCTCGATGCCCCAGTCGTGGTCGCCTGCCGGGTCGTCGAGGATCTGACGCACCCGCCACATCCCGGGTTGGCGGTCGATGATGAGCAGGGCGGGCCCGCGGGCGTCGGCGCTTAAGCCCACGTCGTCGTGCTCGGCGAAGTAGTCGCCGATCACCTCCTGCCACCGCTGCGCCGTCCACCCGGATCCGGAGTCCAACTCGCCCAACGCATCCCAGCGTCGCCGGGCGAACAGCTCGACCCGCCGGAACAGGGCGTTGCGGACCATCGCGGTGAACGCCCGCTCGTTGCCGGTCAGCGGGCGCGGGCGGGCCGGCACCGCCACTGGCGCAGTGTGCGGCTGATCGGGGCTGGTGAGCTGTTCCCACTCGTCGAGCAGGCTGGAGTCGACCTGGCGCACCAACTCGCCGAGCCACTCGACGAGGTCGGTGAGCTCCTCGGTTCGCGCGGCGGCGGGTACCCCTGAGCGCAGCGCCTTGAACGCATCGGAGAGGTAGCGCAGCACCGCGCCCTCCGAGCGCACCAGTCCGTAGACGCTGACGTACTCCCGGAAGGTCATCGCCCGTTCCCACATCTCGCGCACCACCGACTTCGGCGACAAATGCCCGTCGGCGGCCCACGGGTTGCTCTGCGCGTACACCTCGAAGATGTGGCGCAAGAGCTCTTCCAGCGGCTTGGGATAGGTGACGTCGTCGAGCAGCGCGATCCGCTCGTCGTACTCGATGCCCTCGGCCTTCATCTGCGCCACCGCCTCGCTGCGCGCCTTCTTCAGCTGCGCGGCCAGGATCTGGCGGGGGTCCTCGAGGGTCGCCTCGATCACCGAAACGGCATCCAGGGCAAAGGTTTCCGACGCCGGGTCCAGGGCCTCGATGGCCGCCAGGGCGAACGTCGACAGCGGCTGGTTGAGGGCGAAGTCGTGCGGCAGATCCACCGTCAGCCGGTACCGGCGCCCTTTGTGACCGGGATCGCCGTCGGGTTCCTCGATTCTCTCGAGCACCCCGGCCTGCAGCAGCGAGCGCGCGATGCCGACCGCCTCGAGGATGTGCCGGAGCTGGCGCTTGCGAGGCTCGTGGTTGTCGGTCAGCAGCCGGCGCATGGCGACGAACGGGTCACCGGGGCGGTCGACGACGTCGAGGATCATCGCCGTCGAGACCCGCATGTTGGACGTCAACGGTTCCGGAGCCGCCTCGACGAGCCGGGTCATGGTGGCCTCGCCCCACGGCACCATGCCCTCGGGGGCCTTGCGGCGCACCAGTTTCCGGCGCTTCTTGGGATCGTCGGCGACCTTGGCGAACTGCTTGAGGTTCTCCACCTCGTGATCGGGGGCCTGGACGATCACGGTGCCGGCGGTGTCGTAGCCGGCGCGACCGGCACGACCGGCGATCTGGTGGAACTCGCGGGCGTTGAGCAGCCGGCTGCGGGTGCCGTCGTATTTCGACAACGCCGAGAAGACGACGGTGCGGATCGGCACGTTGATGCCCACCCCGAGAGTGTCGGTGCCGCAGATGACCTTCAACAGCCCGGCCTGGGCGAGCTGCTCGACCAGGCGCCGGTACTTGGGCAGCATCCCGGCGTGGTGGACCCCGATGCCGTGGCGCACCAGCCGCGACAGCGTCGAGCCGAACGCGGTCGAGAAACGAAAAGCCCCGATCAGCTCGGCGATCGCCGCCTTCTCGTCCTTGCTGCACACGTTGACGCTCATCAGCGCCTGCGCCCGTTCCAACGCCGACTGCTGGGTGAA
>JBAXUD010000555.1:0-2361 GCA_037129875.1 Mycobacteriaceae bacterium | reverse complement strand
GGCTGTGTCCCCCGTTTGGTGGATATCCGTCTCAACCGCATGTCCGCCCGATCGGCCGACGAATTGCCCCTGCCCGATGCGAGAGGTTGATGGAACAACCTCGAACAACACCCTCGAACACTCAAAAAGGAGCCACCATGATCACCACCCGCTTCGCATCCGCTCTCGCTCTGCCCGTCCTGTCCGCCGGGATCCTCGGCGGCGCCATCCTCGGACTGGCCGGCACCGCTAACGCCGACACCGGCGCCGCCCCGACCGTGACGATTTCCGACAACGGTTCCACCGTGACGGTCTGCAACCACAACCACCCCGACTTCGCGACTACCGATGACAGCGACTCCACCGACGGGAGTTCCCTCATCGCGGCCCCGCAAGTCATCGCCGACCCCGCCCCGAATTACGTCCCGTGGGCCTCGGGAATCAACGAAGGCAACGCCAGCCAGAACATGTACAGCGCCATCGTCGGGACAGACGCCAACCCCTGAGAGGTGTGAAGAAGTTCCAGCAATGCCCCCGGTCGGAAAGCCGGCACCTACATCAAGTGCGGCCGCAGCCGAATGACGATTGGTGGTGTGCCGCTACTGCCGGTGGACCGCCCACACCGACGAGATCTTCGACGCACTCACCAGCCGATTCAGTGAGCGGGAAAGCGAACGCCGCCGAGTTGCCGCAGCACCGGCCCGGCCGCGGCCCGGGCGGCCATCACCGCCTGGACCTCCTCGTTCTGCAGCGTGAACACCCGTTCGTCGCCGAAGCCGCGGTCGATCCTGTCGCGGACGTAGGCCAGTTCCACCACCTGTGTGGTGAACCTCTTGACCGACGACGCGGCCTGGCGCCCACCGAACTGCCGGGCATTGCGGACGGCCGCCTTGCGGGCCGGCAGTGAACTCACCCAGGAGGCCTCGACCGGGGTGAGCAGACCGGCGGAGATCATCCCCGGGAGTTTCCCGGCGATGATCCGTCCCTCCCGGCGACGGCTCATGACGGCCAGGGTGATCGCGAGGGCGAACACCGGCATCATCCACACCACGTAGACACCGAGGTAGGTCGTGGACCCCAGCAGCGCAGACCCGTTCCACAGCGCATGCATGAGCACCGCCGCCAGATAACCCAGCAGCAACGCACCGGCCTTGGCCATCGCACTGCGCTGCTTGAGCGCGTAGTAGACCCCGATGGCGGTAAAGGTGGTGAACAGCGGGTGGGCGAACGGACCCATCACCAGACGCATCACTGCGGTGGCCAGGGACGTGGCCAGGTTTTCCCCGCCGGCGATGTAGAAGATGTTCTCCAGCCAGGCGAACCCGACCGCCGTGAAGCCTGCGTAGACCAGGCAGTCGGTCAATGTGTTCAGTTCGTTGCGCCGCCGGCCGGTCATCATCAGCACCAGGAACAGGCCCTTGGCGGCCTCTTCGACCACCGGCGCGACGATGGCCATCGTGGTGAATCCGGGCTCCTGGCCGGGTCCCTCGATCGCGGTGTGGAGGACCTGCTCGAAGATCACCGACAGCAGCACGGCCACCGAAGCGCCCCACAGGAACGCCATGATCAGCAGGCGTGGCGGCTCGGGCTCCCAGCGGTCCAGCCACAGGTAGCACAACAGGACGCACGCCATCGCGACCGTGGACAAACTGAACCCGAGCACAGCGCCTGCGGGGCTCACCGCCGTCACCAGGATCAGGATCAGGGCGGCGACCGTGCCCATCGCAATCAGGGCTGCCAACGGTGCTCCGACTTTGCGGACCGGACGGGGCAGGGGCGGCACTGTGGCGTAGAACACCAGGGGAGAGTAGCTGCGATGAAGCCGGGTTTGGTCGCGTTGTCCCCGGTCGAGTACGCTCACCCGGTCCCGTGTGCACTCCTGCGGGCTACAGCTTGTGAGAAAGCACCTGTAAACCGTCCCTTCAATCGACCCTGTCCGGAGCAACCCAGCAATATGCCAAGTCCCACCATCACCTCGCCGCAAGTAGCCATCAACGACATCGGCTCGGCAGAGGACTTCCTCGCCGCAATCGACAAGACCATCAAGTACTTCAACGATGGCGACATCGTCGAGGGGACGATCGTCAAGGTGGACCGGGACGAGGTTCTGCTCGACATCGGCTACAAGACCGAAGGGGTCATCCCTTCCCGCGAACTCTCCATCAAGCACGACGTCGACCCCAGTGAAGTGGTGTCCGTCGGCGATGAGATCGAAGCCCTCGTCCTCACCAAGGAGGACAAGGAAGGCCGTCTGATCCTGTCCAAGAAGCGCGCTCAGTACGAGCGCGCCTGGGGCACCATCGAGGCGCTCAAGGAAAAGGACGAGCCCGTCAAGGGCACCGTCATCGAGGTCGTCAAGGGCGGCCTGATCCTCGACATCGG
>JBAXUD010000554.1:0-2379 GCA_037129875.1 Mycobacteriaceae bacterium | reverse complement strand
GGTCCTGCACATCCCCTCCGTGTCGGGCGCGGTCCCACCGGGTCGGAATACACTCACCTGCGATGACGCCCACGAAGCCGGCAATTACCCTGCGGGGGCGGTCTGCGCTCGCGCTCGGATCCGCTGCACGCTGGGCATCGCGGGTGTCCGGCCGCGGCGCGGGAGCGATGATCGGCGGTCTGGTGGCGATGACGCTGGATCGCACCGTCCTGCGCCAGCTCGGATCCGGGCGGCGCACGGTCGTGGTGACCGGGACGAACGGCAAATCGACCACCACCCGGATGGTGGCCGCGGCACTTCGGACCCTGGGCCCGGTCGCGACGAACGGCGAGGGCGCCAATATGGACGCGGGTCTGGTGGCCGCACTGGCCGCCGACCGGAGTGCCCGGCTCGCCGCCCTCGAAGTGGACGAGATGCATGTCCCGCACGTCTCCGACGCGGTGAACCCAGCCGTGATCGTGCTGCTGAATCTGTCCCGCGACCAACTCGACCGGGTCGGCGAGATCAACCACATCGAGCGCACGCTGCGCTCCGGTCTGGCCAGGCATCCCGATGCCGTCATCGTGGCCAACTGCGACGACGTGCTGATGACGTCGGCGGCATACGACTGCCCGAACGTGGTGTGGGTCGCAGCCGGCGGCGGATGGGCAGGAGACTCGGTGAGTTGCCCCCGCAGCGGTGAGGTGATCGTGCGCGAGGGGGCGCACTGGTATTCCACCGGAACCGATTTCTCGCGGCCTGCGCCGCAGTGGTGGTACGACGACGAGAAGCTCTACGGGCCAAACGGTTTCGTCGCATCGATGCGGCTGGCGCTGCCCGGTGCGGTCAACCGCGGCAATGCCACACAGGCCGTCGCAGCCGCGGTCGCGCTGGGAGCCGACCCTGCCGCCGCGGTGGCGGCGGTGTCCGGCGTCGACGAAGTGGCCGGCCGCTACCGGACGGTGCAGATCGGCGCCCACAGTGCGAGGCTGCTGTTGGCCAAGAACCCGGCCGGCTGGCAGGAGGCGCTGTCGATGGTGGACAAAACCGCTGCGGGAGTGGTGATCTCGGTGAACGGTCAGGTTCCCGACGGGGAGGATCTGTCCTGGCTCTGGGACGTCCGCTTCGAGGATTTCGCCGATGAGCGTCTCGCGGGAAGAGAATCCGGGCTGGGGACGCCGGTGGTGGCCGCCGGCGAGCGCGGGACAGATCTGGCGGTGCGCCTGGGGTACGCGGGCGTCGAGCACACCCTGGTACACGACACCGTCGCCGCGATCGGGTCATGCCCGCCCGGGCATGTGGAAGTCGTCGCCAACTACACGGCATTCCTGAACCTGCAGCGAGTCCTGGAGCGTTCCGGCGGGCAGGAGCGCAGCGACTCGGGGAAGAAACGGCCATGACGGACCCGGTGCGGATCGGCCTGGTGCTGCCCGACGTCATGGGCACCTACGGGGACGGCGGTAACGCGGCGGTTCTGCGGCAACGCCTTCGGCTGCGCGGTATCGCGGCCGAGATCATCGACATCACCCTGGCGGACGCGGTTCCCGATTCCCTGGATCTCTACACCCTCGGCGGCGCCGAGGATTACGCCCAGCGGCTGGCGACCCGACATCTGTTGCGCCATCCCGGACTTCAGCGCGCCGCCGGGCGGGGAGCGCCGGTGCTCGCCATCTGCGCGGCCATCCAGGTACTGGGCCATTGGTATGAGACCTCGGCCGGCGAACGCGTCGACGGCGTGGGACTGCTGGATGTGACGACCTCGCCCCAGGCCGAGCGCACCATCGGCGAAGTGACGTCCACGCCCCTGATCGATGGACTCTCCGAATCGCTCACCGGGTTCGAAAACCATCGCGGCGGAACGGTTCTCGGGCCCGCGGCCCGGCCGTTGGCGGCCGTTGTCAAGGGCGCGGGCAACCGCCTCGGCGACGGGTTCGACGGCGCCGTGCAGGGCAGCGTGTTCGCGACCTATCTGCACGGGCCATGCCTGGCCCGCAACCCCGAATTCGCCGACCTACTGTTGTCCAAGGTGGTCGGTCCCCTGCCGCCGCTGGACCTACCCGAGGTTGATCAATTGCGGCGGGAGCGGCTAGCCGCACCCCGACGGGTGTGATGTCGCGCCGAGGGCTTAGACCATCTCGCGGCGGCCGGACAGTGCGCGGCCGAGCGTCAGCTCGTCGGCGAACTCGAGATCGCCACCCATCGGCAGACCCGAGGCGATGCGACTGACCGTCAGGCCCGGGATGTCGCGCAGCATGCGCACGAGATAGGTCGCCGTGGCCTCACCCTCGGTATTGGGATCGGTCGCGATGATCACCTCGGTGATGTCCACGCCGTCGACCCGCTCGCCGATCCGGGTGAGCAACTGACGAATTCGCAGCTGGTCGGGGCCCACGCCGGACA
>JBAXUD010000553.1:0-2389 GCA_037129875.1 Mycobacteriaceae bacterium | reverse complement strand
GACTACTACGACATGACCAACATCCCCTGGTCACAACTCAAAGTCCTCGCCGCCTAGTGTTCCGTCGGACCCGTCCTCGGATTTCACTGACCAAAACCGCGCGACACTAGCGGGCATCGCACCCACTGGGTAAGACTGTCAGCGTGTCAGCGCTGGCCTTCACCCTCCTCGCCTTGGCGCTGGTGGGGCCTGTCCCGGCACTGCTGGCGCGGGCCGGCTGGCCCATGCGCGCACCTCGCGCGGCGGTAGTGCTGTGGCAGGCGATTGCGGTGGCCGCGGTGTTGTCCACCTTCAGCGCCGGGCTGGCCTTGGCTGCCCGGCTCTTCGTGCCCGGTCCGGACGGCCGCCCGACCGCCGATGTCCGCGCGGAGATCGCGGCCCTGGGCTGGCCGGTGTGGCTGGGCTCGGCTCTGGTGCTGGCGTTGACACTGCTGGTCGGCACCCGCCTGGTGATCGCCGTGGTCCAGGTGGCGATAGGCACCCGTCGGCGCCGGGCCCACCACCGCATGATGGTGGATCTGCTCGGCGACCGCCGCCGCGAACTCGGCGGGGTGCGCGTGCTGAATGTGGCCGAACCGTTGGCCTACTGCCTGCCGGGTGTGCGCAGCCGCGTGGTGCTCAGCCGGGGCACCCTGGCAGCGCTGACCGAGCCGGAGTTGGCGGCCATCCTGCGCCACGAACGGGCGCACCTGCGCGCCCGCCACGATCTGGTCCTGGAGGCCTTCACCGCGGTCCACACCGCCTTTCCCCGCCTGGTGCGCAGTGGCAGCGCACTGAACGCGGTACGTCTGCTGATCGAACTCCTCGCTGACGACGTCGCGGTCCGTGCAGGCGGACCCCGGCCGCTGGCCCGGGCTCTGGTGGCCTGTGCGTGCGGGCCGACGCCGGCAGGCGCGCTGGCCGCGGGGGGTCCGAGCACGGTGATCCGGGTGCGCCGGCTGTCCGGGCCACCCAACAGTCGGCTGCTTTCGGCGACCGCCTACCTCGTGGCCGTCGCGGTGCTGGTGATTCCGACGATCGCGGTCGCCGTTCCATGGTTGACCGAACTCCACCGGCTGTGGTCCGGCTCCTGATTCAACGATTCTCAACGCGCACAACCCAAGAGAGGGCGATCGATGAGTTCTTCGCAGAAACCGACCGCACAGATCGGCGTCACCGGCCTGGCGGTCATGGGCTCGAACATCGCCCGGAACTTCGCCCGCCACGGATACACCGTGGCGCTGCACAACCGGTCGATCGCCAAGACCGACGCCCTGCTGGCCGAACACGGGTCGGACGGGAACTTCGTCCGGTCCGACACCATCGAGGAGTTCCTGGCTGCGCTGGAGCGCCCGCGCCGGGTCTTGATCATGGTGAAGGCCGGTGAGGCCACCGACGCGGTGATCAACGAACTCGCCGACGCCATGGAGCCCGGCGACATCATCATCGACGGGGGCAACGCCCTCTACACCGACACCATCCGCCGCGAGAAGGACATGCGGGATCGCGGTCTGCACTTCGTCGGCGCCGGGATCTCCGGCGGTGAGGAGGGGGCGCTGAACGGCCCGTCGATCATGCCGGGCGGCCCGAAAGAGTCCTACGAGTCGCTGGGCCCGCTGCTCGAGGAGATCTCGGCCCACGTCGACGGCGTGCCGTGCTGCGCACACATCGGCCCGGACGGGGCCGGACACTTCGTGAAGATGGTGCACAACGGCATCGAGTACTCCGACATGCAACTCATCGGCGAGGCCTATCAACTGCTGCGCGACGGACTCGGGCTGACCGCCGGACAGATCGCCGACGTCTTCACCGAATGGAATGCCGGTGACCTCGACAGCTTCCTGGTCGAGATCACCGCCGAGGTCTTGCGCCAGATCGACGCCAAGACCGGCAAGCCTCTGGTGGACGTCATCGTCGACGAGGCAGAACAGAAGGGCACCGGCCGGTGGACGGTCAAGTCGGCCCTGGATCTCGGAGTGCCCGTCACCGGCATCGCCGAGGCGGTGTTCGCCCGCGCGCTGTCCGGGTCGGTGCCGCAACGCCGGGCGGCCGCTGGCCTGGCCGCCGGCCATCTGGGCGAGCGGCCCACGGACACAGAGCAATTCATCACCGATGTGCGCCAGGCGCTGTACGCGTCGAAGATCATCGCCTACGCCCAGGGCTTCAACCAGATTCAGGCCGGTTCCGACGAGCACGGCTGGGGCATCACCCCCGGCGTCCTGGCCACCATCTGGCGCGGCGGCTGCATCATCCGGGCCAAGTTCCTCAACCGCATCAAAGACGCCTTCGACGCCGACCCTGCGCTGCCCACTTTGATCGCCGATCCGTACTTCCGCAGCGCCGTGGAGGCCGGTGTCGACGGCTGGCGCCGGGTGGTGGTGACCGCGACCGAGCTCGGCATCCCGATTCC
>JBAXUD010000552.1:0-2390 GCA_037129875.1 Mycobacteriaceae bacterium | reverse complement strand
CTCATCGCACCGGACCTCCGTGCGGTGCGATCCAGATGCCTTCGACATCGTCGTCCTCGATGAGCCGGACCTTGACGTTCTCACTGCGCGACGTGGGGACGTTCTTGCCGACGTAATCGGCACGGACCGGCAGCTCTCGGTGGCCGCGGTCGACGAGCACCGCCAGCTGCACCGCTTTCGGCCTGCCGATATCCCGGAGCGCGTCCAGCGCCGAACGAACCGAGCGCCCGGTGTAGAGCACGTCGTCGACGAGGATCACCAGAGCGTCGTCGATGCCGCCGGCGGGGATCGACGTCTCCTCCAGTGCGCGGGGCGGCTTGAAGTCGAGATCGTCGCGGTAGAGCGTGATGTCCAGACCGCCGCGCGCCAGCGTGATGCCGGCGAACTCGTTGATCTTGACGGCCAGCCGTTTCGCGAGGGTGACCCCGCGGGTCGGGATGCCCAGCAGCACCACGCGGGGCGCGTCGGCGCCGTCCAGGGCGGTCTTCTCGACGATTTGATGGGCCATCCGGGAAATGGTTCGAGCGACGTCCGCGGCGGACATGAGTTCCCGGTCAGTGGTGCCTTCGTTGGTGCCCACGGCGTAAACCGGACCTCCTTCTCCGCCTCGCCGGACGGATCGTTAAAGGATGTCGACGACCGGAGCCTAGCACCAGTCGCGCGGCGACGATGTCAGTAGACTCGCCGCAGTGAGCCTCGCCGACAACAGATCGTCCATCGAGCTGGCAGTCGAGGCCGGACTGCTTTCCGGAGCCGTCACCGTCGTCTGGCATCGCGGAGATGTGCTGCAGGTCAACGAGATCGGCTACCGCGACGTCGATGCGAAGTTGCCGATGCAACAAGACACCATCTTCCGCATCGCCTCGATGACCAAGCCGGTCACCGTCGCCGCCGCCATGTCGCTGGCCGAGGAGGACAAGCTGTCACTGTCCGACCCGGTCACCCGCTGGGTGCCAGAACTGTCGGATATGCGGGTGCTGGTCGACCCCGGCGGACCACTGGACTCCACCGTGGCGGCCCAGCGCCCGATCACCATCGAAGACCTCATGACCCACCGCAGCGGGCTGGGCTACTCGTTCTCGGTGGGCGGGCCGATCAGCCGCGCCTACGCCCAGGTGTCCCTGCGCCAGGATGCCGACGACTGGCTCGCGGAGGTGTCGCGTCTGCCGCTGCTGCATCAGCCCGGTGAGCGGCTGACATACAGCCACGCCACCGAGCTTCTGGGCATCGCGCTGTCCAGGATCGAGGGCAAGCCCCTGCAGACCGTGCTGTCCGAGCGGATCTTCGAGCCGTTGGGCATGACCGACACCGGGTTCTTCGTGACTCCGGAGAAGCGGGAACGGACGGCGACGATGTACCGGCTCGATGAGCAGGCAGGTCTGCAGGACGACATGATGGGTCCGGTGCCGGTGCGCGAGCCGCGGTTCTGCCAGGGCGGGGCGAGCCTGGTCTCCACTGCGGAGGACTACCTGCAGTTCGCCCGGATGCTGCTGGGCGGCGGCGAGGTTGACGGCATCCGGGTGCTGAGCGAGAACTCCGTCCGGCTGATGCGCACCGACCGGCTCACCGACGAGCAGAAACGGCATCCATTCCTGGGCACGCCGTTCTGGGTCGGCCGCGGATTCGGGCTCAACCTGTCGGTGGTGACCGACCCGTCGCGCTCGGCCCGCTTGTTCGGTCCCGGCGGGCAGGGGACGTTCAGCTGGCCGGGGGCCTACGGAACCTGGTGGCAGGCCGACCCCGCCAACGACCTGATCCTGATCTACCTGATCCAGAACTACCCGGACCTGAGCTCGGCGGCCGCCGCCGTGGCGGGCAACACCGCGCTTGCCCGGCTGCAGTCGACGCAACCGAAGTTCGTCCGGCGCACCTACGCGGCGCTGGGACTCTAGTCAGTCCTGCGGGGCATCGCCGCGCACCGCGGCCGCGGCCGCGCGAATCTGCGGCGTCACCAGCATCACCTGGCCCAGAACTCCGTTGACGAACCCGGGCGACTCGTCGGTGGACAGTTCCTTGGCCAACTCGACAGCCTCATCGACGGCCACCGGCCCGGGCACGTCCTCGGCGTGCAGCAGTTCCCATACCGCCACCCGCAGGATCGCCCGGTCCACGGCGGGCAGCCGTTCCAGCGTCCAGCCCTGCAGGTGCGAGCTGATCAGCTCGTCGATGTGCGCGGCGTTCTCGCTGACACCCCGAGCCACCGTCAGCGTGTACGGATTCAGCTCGCTCACATCGGGATTGGACTCTGCCAGCGCCGTGCGGCCCTCGGCCACCTCGGCTGCGGTCAACCCGCGTGCCTCGGCCTCGAAGAGCAGGTCCACCGCGCGCTTGCGGTCGTGATGGCGGCCCTGGGACCTGCCTTTGTCGGGCTTGCGGTCAGCCACGACTAG
>JBAXUD010000551.1:0-2398 GCA_037129875.1 Mycobacteriaceae bacterium | reverse complement strand
CGGGTTCGACCCAGGCGTCCTGCACCCAGGTGACGCCTCGGGCCAGCAGATAGTCGGCGGCGGTGTCCAGGGCGGCGATACGAACCTTCTCGTCAAGGGCCGGCATCACGTTCGCCACCAGGTCCACCGCACCCCACTCGCGCAGTGTGCCCAGCACGGATCCGTCTGCACGACGGGGGATTTCACCAAGAGCCGGGTCGGGGGTGGACGGTGTGATCCCGGCGCGGTCCAGGGCGGCGGTGTTGCACCAGGCGGTGTGGTAGTCCCAGGCGCGCAGCACGACCGGCCGGTCTCCGACCACCGAGTCCAGCCACCGGGCGTCGAAAAGGCCGTCTGGTGCAAGACTGCTGTCGTAGGAGGCGCCGACGATCCATTCCTGCTCGGGATGTTCGTCGGCGTAGTTCTTGACAGCGGCGAGGATTTCGTCGACGGATCGGCAGGGCCGGATAGCCGGACCCGCCGCCTCCAGGCCACCGTAGAGCGGATGCGCGTGGCCGTCGCCGAACGACGGCATCAGGAACCCGCCGTCAAGATCGACCGTCGTCGCGTCGGCCGGGGCGCTGCTGCGGGCCTGTTCTCCGACAGCGCGGACGACACCGTCGGCGACCAGCAGTGCGTCGACGTCGCGGCTTCCGGTCCAGATGGTGCCTCCGGAGAACAGTGTGGCGCTCACCGAAGAATTGTCACCCGGCCCGGGCCGAGACGCAGCGGAACGGGCGTCGTCAGGTCGTCACGATGGTGGGGATGGTGCCGCGGGGCGCGTTGGACGCCAATCCGGAGAAGTAGGCGCCCGACCACATCCACAGGCCGCCCTGCAGCAGCAGCGCCGCGGATGCCAACTCGCGGTCACGGTCGGCGTAGGACTGCATGCTCGCCAGCGTGGCGGCCTTGCTGATCATCAGGTAGGCCGAACTGAGGTCCACCAGGGAGGCGTAGGACGTCGGCGAGAAACCGCCCGCACCGATGATCTTCCAGACGAAACTTCCGGCGCCGGTGGTCAACTCCAGCGCCGAGGACCACAGCTTCATCTCCGCCCAGCGCAGCGTCGGCGGGTGCGCCAAGTCGACCAGCGCGCCGTCGTAGCGGTTAGCGATCTCCAACTTAACCAGCGAGGAGTTGCAGTCCAGGAATCCCTTGCAGGTCAAGGTGTCCCGCATCGAGGGCACCCCCGCCGGCGGGTTGTCCAGCAGGTATTCCAGATAGCCCTTGTTGTACCCGTAGAGGGCGAGCAGGACCGGAACCGATGCGTGGGCGGTGAGGCTGGAGATCAACGGCACCTTGCTCACCGTGCTCAGCCCGGCGACCAGCTGGCTGAACATCCGCAGGCCGATGGCCGACACGACGCCGCCCGTCTGCGAGCCGGCCCGGACGGGTTGGCCCGGTTGCGGCGGTTCGGCACGCAGGTTGTCCCGCAACCAGATTCCGCCGAAGTAGCCTGATACCGCTAGGTTGCCCATCTCGACCCGTACCTGATCCCGGGTGAGCGAGCGGGACGCCAGAATGTCCAGGCTCGACGTCGCCAGGTCGCCGAAGAAGAAGCGGGGTGAGTCGGCGGGATCGCCGCCGGCCGCCACATATGCGGTGGCGGCGTCGGTGATGGCCGGCTGCGACACCGTGTACGCCCGGGTCTTGCTGACCGGCATCGGCGGCAGGTCGACCGACACCGTCGGTGCGGCCGGCGCCGGAGTGACCAGTGCCGGTGCAGCCAGTGCCGGTGCGGCCAGTGCGGTACGGCGAGAGGTCACCGGCGCGGCCGCCGCGGTCGCGGCGCCCGGAGCGGGCCGGGCCGCCCGGCGCGGTGTGCTGTGCGCGCGCGCCGGTCCGGCATGGACGGACGCCGATTCGGTTGAGCTGGAGGGAGATTCGGTGTCCGGGGCCGCCGCGGCGACACCGTGGCCGCATAGCACTGCCGCGCCCACCGCCAGGCCACACGCGAATCCCCAACGGGCGGTCATCGCGGCAGGTCCCACTGACCGAAGTCGGGGGCCAGGACGTCGTCTACGTCGACGCTGACGCCGTCGATCAGCGCGCCCGGGTCGCTTGCGGTGACCACCTCGCGCTGGAACAGCACCGCACCCGGCGCACGCTTTCCGCCCGACCACGCTTTGGTCTGCCAGGCCCAGCGGTAGCCCGGGGTGGTCGAGGCGCCCACCACACCGTCGGCGATCGCCCAGCCAAGTTCGTTGACGCCGCCGTAGATGCCGGTGCGCCCGACCCCGAGAACGGAGTTGATGCCGCGAAACCACGGTGCGGCAAGGGCCTTCCACCCGCCAGCGTCCAGCGGCTCGTCGACGCTGAAGAAGATCGGCGCGGTGGCCGGGCCGCCGGCGGCGCCGTGCAGGGCCAGCGCCGTCTGTGCATCGGCGATGCCGCCGTCGTACCCACGGGTGAAGTCCGA
>JBAXUD010000550.1:0-2403 GCA_037129875.1 Mycobacteriaceae bacterium | reverse complement strand
TGATGTCGACCATGATCGTGACGACGACATAGGTGTCGAGCGCGCCGAGCAGCACTGCCAGGCTCCCGGCGCCGATCGCGACCCGGCGGCTGCGGCCGGTCGATTCCGTGAGGTGGGTCGCAGTCGTGGGCGCCTGCGGCATCACACCGCGGGCTTGGTGACGGTCACCGGCTTGTCCCAGTCGGACAGGGTGAGTTGCACGCTGTTGCCGGCGCTCTGCTCCAGTTCGGCCTGTACCAGTTGGTTGGGCGCGTCCTTCTCGATCCAGACCGTCGCGGGCAGCGGGCCGGTGGCCTTGAGTCGCGGGATCAGCTTGTTGACCGAGTCGGAGGTGACCTTGCCGGTGATCTTCACCGTCGGCACACCGCCGATGGTCTCGAAGGCCTGCGGCTTCGCTTCGCTGAGGCTGGTCAGCAAGTTGGCCAGTCCGGTGCTGGGACTGAGGATTACCGAGGGGTCATACACCTCGGCGGCCGGCCCCATGTCCAGCCAATTGTTCGGGGTCAGGGCGGCGTACAGCGTGCCGTCCAGCACCACCAGATCGGCGTCGATGTCTGAGCCGCCGATGACCACCTTGGCGCTGGCCTTGGCCGCGGTGCTGGGGACGTTGGTCAGATCACCGCTGAGGGTTTTCAGCGGCAGACCGTCGACTTTGCCGGTGACGGCGATCTCCAGATGCGCACTCTTGAGGTTCTTGGTGGTCTGGATTGATTGCGTGACCAGTCCCGCGGCGTCGGGAAGGGGTTCGGCCGCCTTCTTCGAGGAGCAGCCGGAAACGAATATGGCTGCGGCCATCAGGGCGGTCAGGACGGCGAGGATTCGGCGGCACGTCTGCATAGCTGCATCGTAGAGGTCGGGTCCGGCACCCGCCGGTAGCGATGCCGGGGTTGTGCGCGGGGCGCCGGGTCGGTATGAGTGTGGATATGGTCGATGACCTGGATTTTCGGCCTGTCGCGGCGGGTACCGGCGACGCGGCCGATCTGGTGGCCGCGATGATCGCCGAAATGCGTGATCTGTACGACGGTCTGGACCTCGAGGCCCCGGACATGCCCAAGGCCGGACCGGCTGAACTCGGCCCACCCGGCGGCCTCTACCTGGTCGGCTACCGGGCCGGTGTGCCGGTGTGCGGCGGCGGGATCAAGCTGCTGCCCGACGGCGCCTGTGAGATCAAGCGCATGTACGTGGTGCCCCGGGCCAGAAGGTCCGAGGTGGCCCGGGCGCTGCTCGGGGCTCTTGAGGAAGCCGCCCGCGGCCTGGGCTACCGGGTCGTTCGGCTCGACACCGGCGACCGTCAGCCGCATGCCCAGGCGTTCTACGAGGCCGCCGGCTATCGGCGGGTGGGCAACTTCAACAACAATCCGGCCGCGGCGTTCCACGGTGAGAAGCAGCTAGATTAGGGCTCGTGTTCACCGGCATCGTTGAGGAATTGGGTTCTGTCGTCGCCAAGGACGATCTCGGTGACTCCGCGCGGTTCACCCTGCGCGGCCCGCTGGTGACTTCCGATGCGCGCCATGGCGATTCGATCGCCGTCAACGGCGTGTGCCTCACGGTGGTGGACGTGCTGCCCGACGGCCGGTTCACCGCTGACGTGATGGCCGAGACGCTCAACCGGTCCAGCCTGGCGGTGCTGTCGGCGGGATCCCCGGTGAATCTGGAGCGAGCCGCCGCCGTCAACAGCCGGCTGGGCGGCCACATCGTCCAGGGCCACGTCGACGGCACCGGAACCGTGCTCGCCCGCACGCCCTCGCCGCACTGGGAAGTGGTGCGGATTGCGTTGCCGCCCGAGCTGTCGCGCTACGTGGTGGAGAAGGGCTCGATCACGGTCGACGGGGTGTCCCTGACGGTGTCGGCCATCGATCATGACTGGTTCGAGGTGTCGCTGATCCCGACGACGCTGGGGCTGACAACACTCGGCCGCGCCGACCCAGGTACTCCGGTGAACCTTGAAGTCGACATCATCGCCAAATACGTCGAGCGGCTGCTCACCCGGGAAAACCACCCCTAATCGGTGGTTCATACTGAGTACACACCATGATCAGGCATCATCAGCGCCCCGTGGCGGGGTCCTCGCTGGCAACGGGCAGGCGGCATACGTGACGAGATTGGACACCGTCGAAAGGGCGGTCGCCGACATCGCCGCGGGCAAGGCCGTCGTCGTCATCGATGACGAGGACCGCGAGAACGAGGGCGACCTGATCTTCGCGGCCGAGAAAGCCACCCCCGAGTTGGTGGCCTTCATGGTCCGCTACACCTCCGGCTACCTGTGTGTCCCGCTGGACAGCGAGATCTGCGACCGGCTCGGGCTGCTGCCGATGTACGCGATCAACCAGGACAAGCACGGCACCGCCTACACCGTCACCGTCGACGCCAAAATCGGCGTCGGCACCGGCATATCGGCCTCCG
>JBAXUD010000055.1:0-12558 GCA_037129875.1 Mycobacteriaceae bacterium | reverse complement strand
AGTCCGGAGGAGGAGCCGCGCAATCCGGGCTAGCCCCGGTGGAACACACATCGAGATCATCGCTCACATCCTCGAACGGATGACAACCGACGGTGAAACCATCAACTGGTGGGAACGCGTCTCACCACCACCACCACAGCAGCCGGACTGATCCCCCGAGGCTACAGCCCGACCGTAAGCCGGGACGGTGCAGAGGCCTGTCCCCCGGCAAATCGGTTCACAAATCTGTCGATGCTGTCTTCCATTTGAGATATATGCTGATCCCGGCGACACAGACCCTCGGATCGGGTCGAGTGGTAAACGGCACTAGCTAACGCAGGTGACATCGCACGGCGTGGTCCGATCGACTGTTGGCTGCGGGGTCTTCTGATAAGTCCTAGGCAGGTCATGGCGTTCATCGATTTGAAGACTCAGATTCTGGATCAGGACATGTGTGCACGATGTGGCGCATGTGTGGCGGCTTGTCCCCCGGGCTGGTTGGCCCTCGACGACCAAGGGCGGCCCTTTCCGGCCGCGACTGACACGATGGATTGCGGCGCCTGCTCGCTATGCCTGCAGGTTTGTCCTGGCAAAGACACTGCAACGCCGGCCTCGGAAGAGCGGGTCTTTGGCCGCACCCGAACTGCAGCCGAGCGCTGGACTGGTATTTACCGGCGCAGCCTCGTCTTCTCCTCGACTGATGCGCAGGTTCGCTCCAGCGCGGCCGCCGGCGGCGCGGGCACCACTTTGATGCTCACTGCGCTGCGTACGGGAGTCGCCGATGGCGTGATCGTGATAGGGCGAGACGCCGACCGCCCGTGGGTTCCGGCGGCGCTGATCACCGATGACGAAGATGAGGTGATCCGTTGCGCCCAAACCAGTTACTGCCTCACCCCGAATCTTCAGCTGCTGCGCGATCCCCGCTTCGCACGTATTGCGCTCATCGCACTGCCGTGCGAAGCGCAGGCCGTGCGCAAAATGCAGAACATCTTGCCAACACCCGATATCGCCTCCAAGGTCGTCTTGACTGTCGAGATCGCCTGCGCATCGAGCACAACACGCGCGGGAACAGAGCACCTGATCACCGAACAGCTCGGCATCTCGCTAGACGATGTGGCCGAGATGCGTTATCGGGACGGCGAGTATCCCGGCGAGTTTGCGGTCACCACGCGCGACGGGGAACGTAAGTCGCTGCCCTTTTTCGAAGTCGTCGAAGAATTCAGACGCTTTAAGACCCATCGTTGTCTGGCTTGCCCCGACTGGTGGTCGGGTATAGCCGACGTCTCAGTCTCCGACGGCGATCCCAACATCTACGCGAGCAGCCGCGACGGATCTCGTCCCCGCAGGCAATCCATCGTCTTGACCCGCACTGAGCGCGGCGAGGAGATAGTGCAGGCGGCAGTTCGGCTGGGTCTTGCGACTGTCAGAGACAGGCCGTTCATCGCGGAAAGCAATCTCGGGCTGCAACGCAAGCGCTTTCGCTATGCATCGTTCTCCAGCTCACCGCCGAGCCGGGTCCCTACCGCGCCGGTGGAATACGAGGAACTCGACCCGATATTGACCGATGACGAGGTACTCACGCGGATGGCTAACCACTCAGGCGTGCACGCAGTAGCAGACCCGAGGACCGTCAGCGCGGCTCACCACACACCCTGGCTGTCGATCGCACTCGATCGACGAGGACCGGCTGAGATCGTTTGGCGGGCGCCGGGAGACAAGTCAATCGCCCAGCGCGCCACGTTCGCGGCTGCCCTCGCCGATGGGATGAGCGAGATCGCCAACCTTCCGCCGGGCGACGACGTCGAAGGAAACCTTGCCATCCTCAGTCAGCTCGACGTTGACGGCTGGCATGTCACTAGCAGCTCCTATCTGATCGGCGGTCGCGGTCTATCGAGGCTGGCGCTGGCCGAACCTGGATCCGTGCTCAATCCGGGTAATTCGGCGACCACCGCACGCCTGCTGATCGCGCTCCTCGCCGGCACTCCAGGAGAATTCCGGATCGACGGCAACGAGCTGCTGCGCGAGCGCCCGATGCACTGGATCGTTGAATCGCTACGGAAATGCGGCGCCGATATCACTTACGAAGCAAGCAGTGGGCGTTTGCCACTGCGTATTCGGGGATCCTCACTCACGGCGACCGAACATCAGGTCGATGTCTTCAGCGCTCAGCCGGTATCGGCCCTGCTGTTCGCCGGGCTGCAAAGCAGTGGCGAGACCATCATCAGGCGTCGGGTCCGAGCGCGCGATCACACGGAACGGCTGCTGCGCTACCTGGGGGTGTCAATCGAGGAGTCTGACCACGAGGTGCGAATGCGTCCACCGGACCGACTGCCAGCTTTCAAGCTCACCTTGCCAGGAGACATGTCCACGGCGGCTTTGCCGATCGCGTGTGTCGTGGTCAGCCCGCTGGACAAGCGACTTGAAATCGAGGATGTCGGTCTCAACGAAACACGCACGGGCTTCGTTCGGACGCTGCAGGAGATGGGAGCGTGCATTGAGATCGAGCAAACCGGGATGCTGGGCAATGAGCCGGTCGGAAGGATCTTCGTCGAATCCGGGCATCGGCTCCACGGCGTGACGGTGGCCGGCCATGCTCTCGTACAGAGCATGATCGACGAGCTACCGATGCTCGCAGCCGTAGCAGCACGCGCGGAGACTCCGACGTTCATCCGGGACGCACACGAACTGAAAGACAAGGACACCGACCGCATCTCGACGACCGTCGCGGGCTTAAAACCGTTCGGGGTCAACATCAAAGCCTTGCCCGATGGGTTCGTTGTCGAGCCCTCCCAGCTTGCGCCTGCCCGCAGTCTCAGGCTGCCGCCCGACCACCGCGTGATCCTGGCCGCGATGGTGCTGGCGAGCTCCCTGGAGGGACCGACGACATTGTCGGGCTGGCAGCCTATTAGCGTTTCGTTCCCGGCTTGCCTACAGCTGCTCAATCAGTTCGCCACCATCTCGGATGTCGAGACGCCGTGAACCAAGAGGCACTGGCCGGGCCGGTGAGGACGGTCGTAATCACCGGCGGTGCCGGCCATTTGGGGCGATCGGTGGCGCGCTGGTGGGCGAAGCCCGATGTGCAGGTGGTGCTCATAGACCGCGATGCGGACAAACTCAAGCAATGCCGCATCGACGCAGAACGCGTCGGCGCCTACGCCATCGCCATCGAGGCTGACCTCGCCGAACCAGGCGCTGTGCAGCAGGCCGTCACCTCGCTTCCTGACTCTGTCTGGCGAGGGCCGCCGTCGCTGGTGCTGGCACACGGTATCGCCGGGAAGAATCCCGGCGAGCCCGGCGTCGGACTTGCCGCGCTCGATGACGCGCTGTGGAGGACAGTTCTCGAAACCAACCTCACGTCAATCGTTTTCACCATCCGGTGCTTCCTGCCGATAATGAAACGCGCCGGCGGCGGACGGGTCGTGCTGGTGTCCTCCGCGGCAGGGCTAGCCGCCTCGCCGACAGCGGCTCTGCCGTACTCGGTCTCGAAAGCCGCTGTCGCGGCCCTTCCCCGAATCCTGGCCCCTGAGCTTGCGGCCCTCGGTGTGCTGATAAATGCAGTGGCACCAGGCAAGTTCGTCAACCCTGACTGGCCAGAGGACCCCGATAAGCTCAGCCGGTATGAGGCCGCCGTTCCGATAGGTCGGCTGGCGTCAGTAGACGAAGTCGCAGAACTCATCGGCTTCCTCGGCTCAGCAGCCAACACCTACCTGACCGGCCAAACCGTCCTACAAGACGGTGGCCGTCTCGGTTCAACGGCTACAACGTGAACGACCGAGCCAACACAGCGCGATCCTTCGAACTCGCCGCGGCGCTTCCCGAGCACCTCGCGCTCGGTGCCGACGTGGCCCGCACGCTTCGCCGACTTCCGCAAGCATCTGACATCGACAACATTCTCATCCTGGGGATGGGCACCGGTCGAACGGCTGGACTGGTGATGCGAGCCCTCACGGTCGCCGTCATCGCGGTGCCGATTCTCGTCGAAAGCAGCTACGAGTTACCGGCTTGTATCGGCAGCCGTTCCCTCGTCATCGCCTTGTCTGGGTCCGGGAACACCGACGAGGTCAATCATGCAGCCGCGACCGCCGCCGAGCGGGGGGCACGACTGGTGGCGGTCACCTCGGGCGGCTGGCTTGCCGACTTTGCCGGCGACCACGGTGGGGTAATCATCCCCATCCCGACGGAGATTCAACCCGCACGCGCCACTTTCGGCTTCATGGTGGGCGGACTGATGGGGGTTTTCGAACAGACCGGTTTGCTCCGGGCGGCCACCCAATGGATCGACACCACTCACACTCAACTGTGCCTACGCCGACACGAACTTCATGCCCACGCCAACGTCGCCACCCGCCTTGCCGAGAGCCTCGTCGAACGGCATGTCACCTGCCAGGGCGACACGCCTATCGGCGGCGCGGCAGCAAGCCGCTGGAAAACCCAGCTCAACCAGACCGCCAGGCAACCAGCTTCGATATCGTTCCAACCTGACGCCAGCCACAATGAAGTCGTCGCCTGGGACTCCTGCAACCCACTCATGGGCGAGGCGGTCGTACTGTTGAGACACCCCTATGAGAATCAACGAGTCAGTCGGCTGATGGATCTGTGGACGCAATACCTAGACGGGAAAGTCGCAGTACACACTGTTCGCGGCGCCGGGGAAACGCGCTGCGCAGCGCTGCTGGACCTCATCATGATTGGTGATTTCACCGCTCTTCACATCGCGGATGCACGAGCGCTGAATCCTAACGACGTGCCGTACATTTCACAGACTGTGAAGGAGGGGTTCGCTCCGCCGCAGCGACTCCGTGCGCGTGACGACTAGTTCACATCTGGGAGGGATCGATACCCGAGCCGTCAATGCGGCCGGCGAGCAGCCACTCGGCATACGGGCCCCGAACAGCGCTTCGCAGCTTGCTCTCGAACAAATCGAGGTCGTCCGCGTGATAGATGCCGCGCCAGCGCCCGGACTGGCCCTTGTTCAGCAATCGGTGTGCACCGCCCTCGAAGTTTCTAGCATTCTCGGGAAGCAACATCGCCGCATCTCTGCGCATTGCGGCGAAGCTAGCGCTGCCCGCGACGCGTTCGATGTCGGAGTCCGTAAATTCCGCCGCAATAAAATCGGCGATGCGCCGGGCTTCGCCGGTTAGGTCGGCCTGCAAATCGCTGTAGTGGACGAACAACACATTTGGTTGCTTTCGCGCAGCCCAAAAACTTTTCTCGTAGCTGAAATACGACAGGTAAGGGGTCCCGTCCTGGTCGCCGTCGACGGCACCGACGGTCAACCAGTTGTGGAAATGCGCCGCGGGGTCGCGATCAACTCTGGGATATGGGCGCCGCAACGCCGGCTCGGCGAGACCGATCTCGTCCATCCGAGCAAGTTCTGCGGGCTGATAACCGGCGCAATGATTGTGGTACGACAGGCACACGTCACGACCATCACGCGCGACATGGATGAACTTGATGGAATCCGATACAGGGAGCGCATCAATCGGCAGGTGTGTCTTAACCGATCTCCTCTGCCGTTGAGCCTGGAAGCCCGCGGCTACCTGCTCAAGCGGTTGCCTGGTGGACTCCCACCAAGGGAAGAGCCGATCAAGACCGACTGGCTCCTCGGTCCGCAGGATCAGCAGACTCAAGATGCGCTGCACCCAGGTGGTGCCACTCTTGGGGTACGTCGCGACGACGATGTCTGTCGGCCGTGGCTGAAACGCGCGCCATCGGTCGCTGTCGATCAGCCACGTGCAGTACCGTTTGTTAGTCAGACCAGCCTCCAAGATCCGATCTCTAGTGACTCACCACTGCAACGGACCAAGCTTGTCACCGCTGGGTGCGCAGTCAGGGACATACGGCACCAAAGGTAGCTAGTTCCGGTTGCGGTCGATCGGATGGGTCGCCAGCATCGCCAACGGCAGCGGCTGACGGCGCAGCACCCGCGACCACAGATCAACCCGCGGCTGCACCAGCACGTCGGACGGCAACGCGGACAGGACAATCCAGTCGTCGCGCTCGATCTCACCCTCAAGCTGACCGATGGTCCATCCCGAATAGCCGGCGAAGATCCGGACGCCCTCGACCGAGGCGGTGATCAACTCGGGGTCGGCGTCGAGATCCACCATGACTATCCGGCCGGACACGTGGCGCAGTCCGGTCATGCCGTCCGGATCGACGCCGACCCGCAGGATGCCCAGGCACAGCGCTGCGTCCCGCTTGACCGGACCGCCGATGAACATGGACTTCGGCTTGGCCGCGAGATCGGCCCACTGCGGTAGCACGTTGTAGACCGCGGTCTCGCTGGGCCGGTTGAGGACGACTCCGAGCGTTCCGCCGTCGTTGTGTTCGACGACGTAAATGACACTCCGCCGGAACGTCGGCTCGAGAAGATCTATGTTGGCCAGCAACAGCGTTCCCGCCCGCACCTTGTTCGCTGCGGGCGCCACGAAGTCCTCGGGATCTTCCTGCTGCGCCACCCCTCCATAATGACACGGCGCAACGCGACGATCAGGCTTTGTACTGTGGGTTAGTGGTCGACGCCCGCACGTCCAACTCGCTGTGGCGCTCGGTGCGCAGTCTGCCCGACTTCTGGCGGCTGCTGGAGTTGCGGGCCGCTAGCCAGTTCGGCGACGGCCTCTTTCAGGCCGGCTTGGCCGGCGGGTTGCTGTTCAACCCGGAGCGCGCGGCCGACCCGTGGGCGGTGGCCGGAGCCTTCGCGGTGCTGTTCCTGCCCTACTCGCTGCTCGGCCCGTTCGCCGGTGCGCTGCTGGACCGGTGGGATCGACGCGGCGTGCTGATCGTGGCCAACGCCGCCCGGCTGGTGTCGGTCATCGCGGTAGCCGCCCTGCTGGCCGTCGGCGCCCGGGATCTGTTCGTGCTCTTCGGCGCTCTGATCGTCAACGGGTTCAGCCGGTTCGTGACGTCCGGCTTCTCCGCGGCGCTGCCCCATCTGGTGGCCCGCGATCAGGTCGTGACGATGAACTCGGTGGCCACCGCGACGGGCGCCACCGCCACATTCCTGGGCGCCAACTTCATGCTTGTGCCCCGATGGATCGTCGGCGACGGAGACGCCGCGGCGGCGACGGTCATCCTCCTGGTGGCCATCCCGGTCGCGATCGCGTTCCTGCTGTCCTTCCGGTTCCGCCCGCACGTGCTTGGTCCGGACCACACCGCCGTGCATGGTTCGGCCTTCTACGCCGTGGCCACCGGCTGGGGCTACGGGATCCGGACCGTCGCGGCTACCCCGTCGGTGGCGGCCACCCTGTCAGGGTTGGCGGCCCACCGGATGGTGTTCGGAATCAACACACTGCTGGTTCTGGTGATCGTTCGGCACACGGACGCAGCGGGATTCGGCGGCCTGGGCATCGCCGTGGTGTTCGTCGCGGCCACCGGTATCGGTTCGTTTCTGGCCACCGTGCTGACACCCGCGGCAGTGCGACGGTGGGGCCGGTACGCCACCGCCAACGTCGCGTTGGTGTGCGCGGCGCTGGTCCAGCTCGCCGGCGCAACGCTTGAACTGGGAGTGATGGTGGGATGCGGCTTCTTCCTCGGGCTGGCCGGGCAGACGGTGAAGCTGTGCGCCGACACCGCGATGCAGATCGACGTCGACGACGCTCTTCGCGGTCACGTGTTCGCCGTTCAGGACGCGCTGTTCTGGATGGCCTTCATCGCGGCGATCACCGCGGCCGCTGCGGTGATTTCAGCGGACGGCCCTTCGGCCATGCTGGCGCTGGCCGGCTCGGTGATCTATCTCCTGGGACTGGCCGTACACGCGCGATTGGGACGTCGGCGCACGGCGATTGTGTGACCGGCGCGTTCTAGGCTTGTGCGCCATGAGCGTTGCCGACCCGATCATCGATGACCTGCAGAACGAAAGCGACGCCCTGGACGCTCTGGTCGATCCCCTACCGGCCGAGCGATGGGCGCTGCCAACCCCGGCGCCGGGCTGGACGATCGCCCACCAGATCGGCCATCTGCTGTGGACCGACCGGGTCGCGCTGATATCGATCACCGACGAGCCGGGGTTCGGCGAACTCGTCGCGAGCGCGCAACACCGGATCGCCACCTTCGTCGACGACGCCGCCGAGGAGACCGCGGCAATGCCCCCGGCCGAATTGCTGGCCGATTGGCGCCGGACCCGCAGCGCTCTGCATGCCGCGTTGCGGGCCGTGCCCGAAGGCCGGAAGCTGCTGTGGTTCGGCCCGCCGATGAGTGGTGCCTCGATGGCGACCGCCCGCTTGATGGAGACCTGGGCGCACGGCCTGGACGTGGCCGACGCGATCGGGGCTGACGTGGCGCCCTCGCCCCGCCTGAAGTCCATCGCACATCTGGGAGTGCGAACCCGGGACTTCGCCTTCACCGTGCACGGGCTGACCCCGCCGGCTGAGCCGTTCCGGGTGGAACTGACGGCCCCTGACGGCGGGGTGTGGGCGTGGGGCCCTGAGGACGCGGCTCAGCGGGTCCGCGGCAGCGCGTTGGACTTCTGTTACCTGGTGACCCAGCGGCGGCCACTCGCCGAACTCGACGTGGTGGCCGACGGGCCGGATGCGGAGAAGTGGCTGACGATCGCGCAGGCCTTCGCCGGCCCGCCCGGCGTGGGGCGCTGAGCGCGCCAGCGCGAGGCGCAGCCACGCCGTAAGACCCGAGCGTGGGGCGCTGAGCGCGCCAGCGCAACGGGTCACAGCCGCCCCGCGCTGTCCGCCGCGCCGTCCCCGTCGGCATCGGTCAGCGTGAGGTCCCACCGGCCGTCGCCGTCGGTGTCGACATAACCGGCCCGGAAGGACCCGTTGCCGCCTGCCAGTAGCGCGCGGTCGGCCAAGCCATCGCGGTCCACGTCGACCAGGCGATCGGCCGCGCCGTCGCCGTCGATATCGCCGGGTCCGGTGTGCTCGACGCCGTCGAGATCCGACCAGCGCAGTGGCTTTCCCGCGGCTCCCCCGGACACCGTCCAGCTACCGGAGCCGTCGTCGGTGTAGCGGGCCTCGGGTAAGCCATCGTCGTCGCGATCCAATGCGGCATAGTCGCCCGAGCCGTCGCCGTCACCGTCACCGATGGCGTCGTCGAAGACCCCGTCGCCGTCGAAATCCAGCCGTATGCCGTCGAGCACACCGTCACCGTCAAAATCGATGTCGGGGTGGCCGGTCCACATCGATGCCGTTCCGTCGCCGGCATCCAGGCAGTAATCCATGCCGGATTAGACGCCTCGACCGCCACCGGCGTTCCACGCCAAATCAGGCTCTTGCGTTCCACCACGACAGCAATTCGGCGGTGGCCTCTTCGGGGGCCAGCGGGCCGCGATCCAGCCGCAGCTCCTTGAGGAAGTTCCAGGCCTCGCCGACCTGCGGGCCGGCCGGGATGCCGAGGATCTCCATGATCGCGTTGCCGTCGAGGTCCGGCCGGACCCTGGCCAGGTCCTCCTTGGCGGCCAGCTCGGCGATCCGCTGCTCGAGGCTGTCGTAATTGGCCTGCAGTTTGGCCGCGCGGCGTTTGTTGCGGGTCGTGCAATCGGCGCGCACCAGCTTGTGCAGCCGCGGCAGCAAGGGGCCGGCGTCGGCCACGTAGCGGCGCACCGCGGAGTCGGTCCACCGGCCCTCGCCGTAGCCGTGAAAACGCAGGTGCAGATAGACCAACTGGGAGACGTCGTCGACCATCTGCTTGGAGTATTTCAGCGCCCGCATCCGCTTGCGGACCATCTTGGCTCCGACGATTTCGTGGTGGTGGAAGCTCACCCCGCCGTCGGCCTCGTGGCGGCGGGTGTCGGGCTTGCCGATGTCGTGCAGCAGCGCCGCCCACCGCAGCACCAAGTCGGGACCTCCAGCACCCTCCAATTCCACGGCCTGCCGCAGCACCGTCAGGGAATGCTGGTAGACGTCCTTGTGCTGATGGTGCTCGTCGATCGCCATCCGCATGCCACCGACCTCGGGCACCACCACATCACCCATTCCGGTCTGCACCATCAACTCGATCCCCGCCACCGGGTCGGCCCCGAGCAGCGTCTTGTCCAGCTCGACGGCCACCCGCTCCACGGTGATCCGCGCCAACTGCGGCGCCATCGCCACGATGGCCTCCCGCACCCGGTCGGCGACGCCGAACTCCAGCTGAGAGACGAATCGCGCGGCACGCAGCATCCGCAGCGGGTCGTCGCCGAACGACACCGACGGCGCTGCGGGGGTGTCCAGCATCCGCCGGCGAACCGCCGTCAGGCCGTCCAGCGGGTCCAGAAACTCCCCGGGCCCCTCCGCTGTGATCCGGACCGCCATGGCGTTGGCGGTGAAGTCCCGGCGCACCAGGTCGTCTTCGAGCCGATCGCCGAAGCGCACCTCGGGATTCCGCGACACCTGGTCATAGCTGTCGGCGCGGAACGTCGTGATCTCCAGCCGGTGTCCGGCCTTGCCGACCCCGACCGTCCCGAAATCGATTCCGGTGTCCCACATGGCGTCGGCCCACGGCCGCACGATCCGTTGGATCTCCGCCGGCCGCGCTTTGGTGGTGAAATCCAGATCGGTGGTGAGCCGGCCCAGCACCGCATCGCGCACACTGCCGCCGACGAGAAAGAGCTCGTGGCCCGCCAGGGCGAACCGGGCACCGATCTCGCGCAGCACGTGCCCGTGCTGATTGAGGGCGACGGCGGCGCGGGTCAGCAGCTCGGCGTCATCGGTGGCATCGGGCACGTCCGGTGAGCCTAATGCTCTGGCGAGACCGGCGAGTGCGCAGCGGGCGGCAATATCGGCTGCAGCTACCATCACATGGGTGTCGGAGGGCGAAGATGCCAAACCACGACGGCGCCGGGGCAGGCGCCGCGGTGGCCGTGCGGCGGGTCCGCCGCCGTCCACGGCCGGGCGCGACTCCGCATCACCCGCCAGCCCCGAACGTCCCCCGGAAATTAATACTGAACAGGCCCCGCCGAGCCAGGCCAGGCAGCGCCGCCGTTCCTCGTCGCGGCTTCGGACCGTCCACGAAACCTCCGCCGGCGGACTGGTCATCGACGGGATCGATCGGCCTCGCGAGGAACAGCTTGCTGCCCTGATCGGCCGGATGGACCGGCGCGGACGGATGCTCTGGTCGCTGCCCAAGGGACACATCGAACAGGGCGAGACCGCCGAGCAAACCGCCATCCGGGAAGTCGCCGAGGAAACCGGCATCCACGGACACGTTCTGGCCGCTCTCGGCAGCATCGACTACTGGTTCGTCACCGATGGCCGGCGCGTGCACAAGACCGTCCACCACTACCTCATGCGGTTCTCCGGCGGCGAACTGTGCGACGAGGACGTCGAAGTCACCGAGGTGGCCTGGGTTCCGGTATCGGAACTGCCCGACAAACTGGCCTACGCCGACGAGCGGCGCCTGGCACGCGTGGCCCACGAACTGATCCAACTGCTGCAGTCCGACGGGCCGGCCGCACTTCCGCCGCTGCCGTCGTCCACCCCCCGCCGGCGGCCCCAGACCCATTCGCACACCCGCAATAAGCCCTTCCCCGACGACGAGGCCGGCGACCGCCGGTCGAACGGCTGCGGTCCGGGAGCGTGACGGTGCCGCTGCGGCTGCCGGGGATCGCGGCGATCCTGGCTCTGCTCGCCCTGCTCTGCGCCCCGCCGATCGCCACCGCAGAACCCGACCCCGCCGCACTGCTCACGGTCCGGCTCGACAGCGTCACCCCGGATGCCGTCACCACCTCGAGCGACCCCACCGTCACCGTCACCGCAACAGTGACCAACGTCGGCGACCGGGCCGTCCGCGATGTCGCCGCGCGGCTGGAGCACGGCCCGGCGGTGACCTCCGCCAGCGGGCTGCGGACCAGTCTCTACATCGGTGGACAGTTCGAGCCGATCGGCGACTTCGTCAGTGTCGCAAAGCAACTCGACCGAGGACAGGCAGCGGGGTTCACCTTCACCGTGCCGATCCGGGGCGCCGGGCGGCCGTCGCTGGGTATCGACAGCCCGGGGGTATACCCGATGCTGACGACCGTCGACGGCACCCCCGAGGGCGGCGAACCAACCCGGCTCGACGAGGCACGGTTCCTGCTGCCGGTCACCGGAGTTCCACCCGATCCGGACACGTCCACCGGCAACGCGCTGGCCGACGTGGTGGCCCCGGACACCAGCAAGCCGGTCGCGGTGACCATGCTCTGGCCGCTGGCCGACAAGCCTCGACTGGCGCCCGGGGTACCGGGGGGCACCAACCCCGTCCGGCTGATGAACGACGACCTCGCCGTCTCCCTGGCCGGGGGAGGCCGGCTCGACAGTCTGCTGGGCGCGGCGGAATTCGCCACCAGCCCAGGCGCGATCGACCCCGCCGCCGGGGTCGACCGTGCCCTATGCCTGGCGGTGGATCCGGACCTGCTGGTGACGGTCAACACCATGACGGCCGGCTACGTGGTTGCCGACGCCTCCAACGGACTGGGCACCGCATCCCATGCCGGCACCGGGCAGGCAGCGGCGACGGCATGGCTGGACCGCCTGCGCGGCCTGGCCCGGCGTATGTGCGTGGCGGCAACCCCCTATGCGCAGGCCGACCTGGGCGCGCTGCAGCGAGTCGGCGACGCACGCCTCGGCGCCGCAGCGACCGCCTCGGCCGCCGACATCGTCGACAGGATCC
>JBAXUD010000549.1:0-2409 GCA_037129875.1 Mycobacteriaceae bacterium | reverse complement strand
TGAGCGTCAGCGAAGAGGACAAATGGGGACCCGTCCGATGAGCGTCAGCGAAGAGGACAAATGGGGACCCGTCCGATGAGCGTCAGCGAAGAGTAGAAGGCAGCGATGAGTCTCGACCCCGCAATCGCCAAGCGGCTCAAGCGAAATGCCGACGGACTGTTCGCCGCCGTCGCCCAGGAGCGCGGCACCGGGGCGGTGCTCATGGTCGCCTGGATGGACGACGAGGCCCTGGCCCGCACCCTGGCAACCCGCCGTGCGACGTATTTCTCGCGCTCCCGCGGCCAGTACTGGGTCAAGGGGGAGACCTCCGGTCACACCCAGTTCGTCCACTCGGTGCGCCTGGACTGCGACGGGGACACCGTGCTACTCGAGGTCGACCAGGAAGGCGCGGCCTGCCACACCGGCGAACACACCTGCTTCGACGCCGACGTGTTGCTGTATCCCCCGGATTGACCTGTCTTCAGCCGATCTGGACATCGACGTAGCACCACCGCCAGTCTTCCCCGGGCTCGGCGGATCGCATGACGGGATGGCCGGTCCGGCGGAAGTGTTCGGTGGCGTGTCGATGTGGACTGGAATCACAGCAACCGACGTGACCGCACGTCAGACACTTCCGTAGGTGAGCCCAGTTGTCGTAGCCGAGCTGCGCGCACTCTTCGCATAGCCCGGGCGTGCGAGGTTCTGGCTCCACGATGTCGGCGGCGAGATGCGCGCAGGTCCCTGGCGCCGCGGGCACCCTTGGTTCGCGTCCGCGTGATCTCTTCATCATGCTGTCCAAGGATAGGGACGATGGCCCCTCGAGGATGTGGCCCAAGGAGGTGTGACGTAGGTGCTTGGTTCGATGCTCGCGGTGGTGGTGCTAGCGGTCGTGCTGGCCGGGGTGGCACGCCACTTCGATGTATCGGCTCCGCTGGCGTTGGTGGTCGCCGGACTGTCGGTGAGTTGGTTACCCGGTCTCACGAACTTCGAACTCGAGCCCGATCTCGTGCTCTTTGTGCTGCTGCCGCCACTGCTGTGGTCGGCAGGCCTGCAGAGCAGCTACGTCGGCTTGAGGACGAACCTGCGGCCGATCGGGCTGCTCGCGGTCGGTTTGCCGTTGGCGACGACGGCCGCGGTCGGCTTCGTCGCCTACAAGACGGTGCCGGAGATGACGATCGCTGCGGGTCTTACGCTCGGCGCGATCGTGGCGCCGCCGGATGCGGTTTCGGCCACCGCGATCGGCCGCCGGCTCGGTTTACCGCGCCGGGTCATGACCTTGCTCGGCGGGGAGAGCCTGCTCAACGACGCGACCGCATTGACGGCCTACAAGGTTGCGCTGGCGGCGGCGATCGGGGCCGCCGCGAGCTGGGGCAGCGGTCTGACGACGTTCGTATCGGCCGCAGGCGGCGGAATCCTCATCGGTATCGCATCCGGTGCCGTCATCGCCTTCATCCGAGAGCGGCTCGTCGATCCGTTGGTGGAAAGCGCCGTCGGACTTGTCGCACCGTTCGTCATCTACCTGGCCGCCGAGGAGGCGCACGGCTCCGGGGTCCTCGCGGTAGTGGTCGCCGCGCTCATCCTCGGTCAACGGTCGGTGCACGCCGGCTACGAGACTCGGCTGCAGGATTTGGCCGTGTGGAAGGCCGTTCAGCTGGTGTTCGAGTCGTTCGCCTTCCTGCTCATCGGCCTCCAGTTGCCGACCGTGGTGAGTGAGCTCGCCGGAATCCCCGCCTCGGTGATCGTCGGCTCCTCGCTGGCCGTGCTGGCGACCGTCATCGTCGTCCGGATCGTGTGGGTGTACGCGTTCGCCTACCTGCCGAGAATGTTGTCGGCACGAATCCGGGAACGGGAAACCGCGCCAACCGTCGCGCAGGTCTTCGTGGTCGCCTGGGCGGGTATGCGCGGGGTGGTCTCGTTGGCCGCGGCGTTCGCTGTGCCGTTGACCACGCTGTCGGGTGCGCCGTTCCCGGGGCGCCCGCACATTGTCTTTCTCACCTTCGTGGTGGTGATCGGCACCCTGCTGCTGCACGGGTTGACCCTGCCGTGGCTGATCCGTCGACTCGGCGTGCGGGGCGACGATGGGCGCAGCGATGCGATCGCCGCCGCGGCGGCGCAGGAGAGGGCCGCCACGGCGGCGGCCGCCCGGCTCGACGGGCTGCTGGCCGATGCGGGGACCTCCGACACCCACGAGCGCGCCGCAGATGTATTGCGTATGTGGAATACCCGACGGCGGAATGCCGCGTGGGAACGGCTGGGCCGCGATGAAGACCAGATCGGTGAAAGTCCGACCGCGACGTTCCGGCGGTTGCGCCTGGAGATGCTGGCCGCCGAACGCGAGGCGCTCATCGCCGAGCGGGATAGCGGGCACATCGACGACGAGGTGCTGCGGTCGATGTTGCACGGACTGGACCTCGAGGAAGCGACGCTCAA
>JBAXUD010000548.1:0-2415 GCA_037129875.1 Mycobacteriaceae bacterium | reverse complement strand
TTGTCCGCACCGTAACGCGGCTCGTCCGGATTTCAGAACGTCGCTGCAGACGCCCTTCGGTGGCGGACCAGCCGTGTTAGCGTCGGAAACCATGCGGTACGTCGTCGGTTACGGAGCGCGTCAGCGCGGTGTTCACGGGGTCAATCTTGCGGCAACCCTGGCCCGTTCGTCAGGTGCGACGCTTGATCTCGTCTCGGTGTTGCCCAGTGCCGCACCGACTTTCCATATGTATTCACCCGACCATGCGTTCAACGCCGAAGTCGAGGACCAGGGCCGCGAGTGGCTCCAGGACGGGCTGGCCCACGTGCCCGAAGATGTGCACGCGGAAACCCATCTGCGCCATGCAGACTC
This sequence comes from Mycobacteriaceae bacterium, assembly GCA_037129875.1. GTDB lineage: Bacteria > Actinomycetota > Actinomycetes > Mycobacteriales > Mycobacteriaceae > Mycobacterium. The sequence continues at coordinate 2,064 of JBAXUD010000548.1, read as the reverse complement.
GATCACCCAGGGACTGCTCGACGCGGCCGCCGATCCCGACGGCGGCGAAGCGGCCATGATCGTCGTCGGCACCCACCATCGCGTTCGCGCCGGGAAGTTCCGGCTGGGAAGCCTGGCCGACGCCCTGCTGCACTCTTCGCCGGTGCCGGTCGCCCTTGCCCCCGCGGACTACAAGTACCACCCCGGTATCACCCGCCTCACCTGTGCGACGGGGATGCAGCCGGGTGCCGAGGACCTGCTCGACAATGCGATCCGCCTGGCGGCCGAATGGAAGGTTCCGCTGCGGCTGATGTCGCTGGTGGCCGTCGGCGAGACAGGGCCGGCGGATGAGCGCCGGGAATGGACCGAGCTCGCCGAAAGGCACGCCGCGACGCTGGTGGGCAGGGCGGCCGCCGCGCTGCCGGCCGACTGCCCGGTGACCAGTGTTGTCGGCCACGGCAAGTCGTTGCAGAAGGCCGTGCAGGGCCTGGACTTCACCGACAGCGAGGTGGTCTTGATCGGCTCCAGCCGTTTGGCTCAGCCGAAACGGCTTTTCCTCGGCCACTCGGCGAGCAAGATCATGCGCGCGCTGCCGGTGCCGATGATCGTGTGGCCGCGCGACTGACCGCTCGGTCAGGCTTCTGCGGCGGCTTGAGCTTTGCGGCCGCCGATGAACAGGGCGATCGCCGCCCCGGCCAGGCAGACGATCGTGGTGATGAAGAAAATCGAGCCGTACTGCATGGCGAACGCGGTCCGGTAGCGCTGGGCCTCGGCGGCGACCTTGGCCAGCAGGGTGTCGCCCCCGCCGCTGGGCAGCGTCGCCAGGATCTGGTTGAACCGGTACAGGCCCCAGGCGCTCAGCGCGGCAACGCCGATGAGCATGCCGGTCATTCGTGCCACCACCACCAATGACGACGCGATTCCGTGTTGCGCCGCGGGCACCACCCGCAGGGCCGCCGAGGTCAGCGGGCCGATCACCAGACCGAGCCCGAAACCGGCCAGCGCCAGATCGGTGTCGAAGGTCGGCAGCGAGATCGGTCCCAGGTGGTGCCGCGCGGAGAGCACGTCGATGCCCCATTTCGACACCAGCCAGTAGCCGAACGCGGCGATCAGCATGCCGACGGTGGCGATCGCCCGGTCGCCGAGCCGGGTGGCCAGCCATCCGCCGAGCAGCGCGCCGATCGGCAGCGCGATCAGGAAGTGCAGCAGCAGGAACGCCGCCCCGTTCTGGTCCTTGCCCAGCACGCCCTGGCCGAACAACTCGACGTTGACCAGGGTGACCATCAGGGCTGCACCGGCGCACATCGAGGTACCCAGCGAGGCCAGGAACGGGCCGAACCGCACGCCCTGCGGCTCGATCAGCCGGGTGCGGGCGACGCGTTCCCAGACCGCGAAGGCGACGGCGGCCACCACCGCCCCGATGATCAGCGGCACACCGTAGCTGGGCAGCACCTGCTTGCCGTCCGGGGCCGGGTTGTACAGGCCCCACACCGCCAGGCCCAGCGCGAGGGCCAGCAGCAGGCCGCCGATGACGTCGACGCGTTCGGGCTCCGGCCGCTTCTCATGGGCCGGCAGACTGAGGTGAATCAGCAGCATCGCGATGAGGGTCAGCGGCACGTTGATCCAGAACACATCCCGCCAGGTGTTGAGCAGCCACACCACGCCGATGCCGTACAGCGGGCCCAGCACGCTGCCCAGCTCCTGGGCAGCGCCGATACCGCCCAGTACCGCGGCGCGGCTGCGCGCCGACCACAGGTCTGCGGCCAGCGCGAGCGTCACCGGCAGCAGCGCGCCACTGGCGATGCCCTGGATCAGCCGGCCGATCACCAGGGTGGTCAGATCGTTGGACAGCGCCGTGACGATCGATCCGACGGCGAACGCAGCCAGGCTGGCCTGCAAAACCAGCTTGCGGCCGAACCTGTCGGACAGCCGCCCGAGCAGCGGCATGGCCGCGATATAGCCCAGCAGGTACCAGGTGATGATCGGCGTCACCTGCTGGATCTTGTTCAGCGCGATCCCGACCGACCGCATGATGTCGACCATGATCGTGACGACGACATAGGTGTCGAGCGCGCCGAGCAGCAC
>JBAXUD010000547.1:0-2419 GCA_037129875.1 Mycobacteriaceae bacterium | reverse complement strand
CGCGAATTCGCCGAGGAACTCGGCAGCGCCGCGCCGGACGGACCACGCCTGGAACTCGGGACGGTCAAACAGCCCAGCGGCAAGATGCTGACCGTGTTCGCCGTCGGCGCGGACCTCGACATCAGCGACTTCCGCAGCAACACGTTCACTCTTGAGTGGCCGAAAAGCTCGGGGCGCCTTCAGGAATTTCCGGAACTGGACCGGGTCGCCTGGCTGTCGATACCCGAGGCGCACACCAGGCTGCTGAAGGGACACCGGGTGTTCCTGGATCGGTTGGCGAGCCGGAGCGGCTGAGCGGCCTCAGTTCACGCTGTGCTGAGCCAGCTCGGCCAGGGCTTCCCGGGCCGCACGGCGTCGCATCTCGATCGCGTCGCCGATCTGGCGAGCCAGCCGGTGATCGCTCTGCACAATGGCATTCATCGTATCGCGGGACACCGAGACGATGGTGGTGTCGGTCAGCGCGATCACGCCGGTGACCATCCGCTGGCGGGTCAGGGCGGTTCCGCCGATGTAATCCCCCACCTCCAGTTCGCCCAGGGAGATCCGGCCACCGCCGGGTGTCGCGGCGAACATCGCTACCTCACCGTCGGTGATGAAGCCCATGGCCTCGGGAATGCTGTTGACCGGCTGGATGATTTCCCCTTCGGCATACAGAAGCACCCGGGCGTCGGCGAGCATGGCGGCCGCCGCCTCGGAGCCGAGACCCAGGCCGGCCGCGATCGAACCGATGTGTTCGGCGAGGTAGGTGCCCTTGCGCCGCGGCCCGGACTTGACGTTGTCCAGACGCAAGCCGGCGCGCTGCGCCGCGTACCACACGCGTTGCTGCAGCAGTGAGACCGTTCCGTCGGCCTCAGCGGGTGAGGCCACCGGCACCACCACCCGGTAGCTGACCATCCCCGGATGGACCGCGTGGGCGCCCACCGGAGTGACCGAGGCTTTCGCGTCGGCGAGTTTCGCCGGCGCTGCGTCGGCCACCGCCAGCAGGGTCGACTTGATGACACCGGGCGGGTCCCCTGCAGCGAAGCTGAACGTCGCCTTCGCCTTGAAATAGGGAGCGGTGGTTCGACTCAGGTTGACGAAGGAGTCGCCCGCCAGCGCGGCGTTCGGGACCACCTGAATGCCGTTCTCGGTGTCGATGTGCACCGCGCGCCAGTTCACTTCGGCCACGCGGCCTTTGCCGAACTTGGTGTCCAGATAGTCGCCGATCCGGAACGGCTGCTCGAAGAGCAGGAGCAGGCCCGAGATGACCGGTCCGACGGCGTTCTGGACCGCGAGGCCGATCACGATGGAGGTGACGCCGACCGCGGTGATGAGGCCGCCGATATTGGCACCCCACACCCAGGACAGCAGCAGAGCGATCCCGATGATGATCAGGATCAGCCGGCCGAGGTCGACGAAGATGCCCGGCAGGCGGCTTCGCCAACTACCGGCGCTTGCTGCGCCGAACAGTGCGGCATTGGCGCCGGACAACAGCACCAGCATGATGACGAAGCCGACGACGGTGGCGGCGATCTTCGCCCAGGTGGCATGTTCGACGGCTTGTTCCCCGCCGTGGTTGAGCTGGTCGATGAGCACGTACACCGCAGCGGCGGGAAGAAGCCAGTTCCTCAGCAGCCCAACCGGTTTCGCGTAGGCGCTGCCCCGCCGCCCGAGGAAGCCCTGCAGCTCGCTGAGAACCAGCAACGCCAGTGGCAGGCCGATGACAACGGCCAGCGCCGGCCAGAACCACGGCTGGGCGGTCAAGGTGCTCATGCGCGATCCGCCTCCGCTTCTCGCTGGGTGCTCATACCGGCTGCCGGGTGCCGACGTCGAGCCGCCACACCGTTTCGGTACCGGCGGCAGCGGTGATGGTCCCGGCTTCGGTGAACGGATAGATGCCCACCACCGAGTCGTGGACCCGGTCACTGACGAAGATGCCGGGCGCTCGGGTGGCCTCGCGCACCCGGTGGGCCAGGTCGACGGCCTCACCCCACAGCGCGTAGACGGTAGACCGCTCGCCGACCAGGCCGCTGGTCACCGGCCCGCTGTCGATCCCCACCCGCATCGACAGCGCCGCGTCGTGCTGGTCGTTGAACCGATCGAGGATGTCGACGAGTTCCTTGGCGAAGGCGATGGTGCGACTGGCGTGGTCAACCCGGGGCACCACCAGTCCGCAGGTGGCGAGCAGGCCGTTGTCCTGCATGCTGCGCACTCGCTCGACACCGTGGCGATCGGCTGCGCCGTCGAACGCCTCCACCAGGGAGTTGAGCATGGCCACCGACTCCTCGGAGGGCATTGCGCGGGAGAACTCGTCGAAGCCCAGCAATTGTGCGTAGATCACCGAGACGTCGCGATGCTCGGTGCTGATGTTCTCTTCGCCCTCCCGGTATCGTCGCGCAACCGTTTCCGGCATCAGGCTCTTCAGCAGCTCGTCGTTCTC
>JBAXUD010000546.1:0-2427 GCA_037129875.1 Mycobacteriaceae bacterium | reverse complement strand
GCAAACCCGGCCCGACTACCCTGTGGGTCGTGAACAGGCGCATTCTGACGATGATCGTGGCGATGCTGCCCATCGTCGTGTTCGGCGTGCTGATGGCCGCGGTGCCGGTGCCCTATGTGGCACTGGGTCCGGGTCCGACGTTCGACACCCTCGGCGACTTCGAGGGCAAGCCGGTGGTCGCCATCGAGGGCACCGCGATCCAGCCCACCTCCGGGCACCTGAACATGACGACGGTCTCCCAGCGCGACGGCCTGACCCTCGGTCAGGCCCTGGCGTTCTGGGCCTCCGGCAACGACCAGCTGGTTCCCCGCGACCTGGTGTTCCCGCCGGAGAAGTCCCGCGACGACATCCAGAAGTCCCAGGACGCCGACTTCGCCCGCTCCGAGGACAACGCCGAATACGCCGCACTGAACTATCTGAAGTTCCCCAGGGCCGTCACCGTCGAGAAGGTCACCGACCCCGGACCGTCGGTGGGCAAACTGCAGACCGGCGACGCCCTCGACGCCGTCAACGGCACCAAGACCCCCACCATCGAGTCGTTCACGTCGTTGCTGAAGGCCACCAAACCCGGCCAGGAGATCGTCATCGACTACCGCCGCCGCAACTCCCCGCCCGGAACCGCGAAGATCACCCTGGGCCGCAACGACGACCGCGACTACGGCTACCTGGGCGTCGCCGTGCAGGACGCCCCGTGGGCGCCGTTCACCGTCGACTTCAACCTGGCCAACATCGGCGGGCCGTCGGCCGGGCTGATGTTCAGCCTGGCCGTCGTCGACAAGCTCACCACCGGGGACGTCAACGGGTCCAAGTTCATCGCCGGCACCGGCACCATCGGCCCGGACGGCAACGTCGGCCCGATCGGCGGCATCACCCACAAGATGTTCAGCGCCCAGGATGCCGGCGCGACGGTGTTCCTGGTGCCCGCCGACAACTGCGACGAGGCCCGCACCGCCCCGGGCAACTCCATGGAACTGGTCAAGGCCGAGACGCTGCAACAGACCGTCGATGCGCTTAAGACGTTGACCTCGGGCGGAGAGCCGCCCAGGTGCTGACTGCGTAGAGTTGGCCGCGTGCTTGTGATACCCGGACGACGCGGAAACCAACAGTGAGTGTTCGCCAGCCCGCCAGGATGCCCGCTCTGACCCGTCGCAGCCGCATTCTGCTCGGTGTCGCGGTCGCCGTCCTGGCGGTGCTGCTGATCGGCCCGCGCTTCATCGACACCTACGTCGACTGGCTGTGGTTCGGCGAGCTGGGCTACCGCTCGGTGTTCACCACGGTGCTGCTCACCCGGCTGATCGTGTTCCTGGCCACCGCCCTGGTCTTCGGGGCCATTATCTACGCCGGGCTGGTGCTGGCCTACCGCACCCGGCCGGTGTTCGTGCCGACCACCGGGCCCAGCGATCCGGTGGCCCGCTATCGCACGGCGGTGATGAGCCGGCTGCGGTTCTTCGGCCTCGGGATCCCCGCGGTGGTCGGCCTGCTGGCCGGGCTGATCGCCCAGAGCTACTGGCCGCGGGTGCAGCTGTTCCTGCACGGCGGCAGCTTCGGCATCACCGACCCGCAGTTCGGCAAGGACCTCGGCTTCTACGCCTTCCAGCTGCCGTTCTACCGGATTCTGCTGACGTTCCTGTTCGTGGCGCTGTTCCTGGCGTTCCTGGCGAACCTGGTGACGCACTACATCTTCGGTGGCATCCGGCTGTCCGCCGGGGTCGGCGCACTCAGCCGCGCGGCCCGCATCCAGCTGATCTCCCTGCTCGGGGTGCTGGTGCTGCTCAAGGCGGTGGCCTACTGGCTGGACCGCTTCGAACTGCTCAGCCACACCCGGACATCCAAGCCGTTCACCGGCGCCGGTTACACCGACATCAACGCGGTGCTGCCGGCCAAGCTGATCCTGCTGGCGATCGCGCTGATCTGCGCGGGCGCGGTGTTCTCGGCGCTGTTCCTGCGCGATCTGCGCATCCCGGCCATCGGCCTGGTGCTGCTGCTGGTGAGCTCGCTGATCATCGGCGCGGGCTGGCCCATGATCGTCGAGCAGTTCAGCGTCAAACCCAATGCGGCGCAGAAGGAGAGCGAGTTCATCTCGCGCAGCATCACCGCCACCCGGCAGGCCTACGGCCTGACCCAGGACGTCGTCACCTACCGCGACTACACCGGCAACGCGCCCACCAACGCCGCGCAGGTGGCCGCCGACCGGTCCACCACCTCCAACATCCGCCTGCTCGACCCGACGATCATCAGCCCGGCGTTCACCCAGTTCCAGCAGGGCAAGAACTTCTACTACTTCCCCGATCAGCTCTCCATCGACCGCTACCAGAACGGCGACGGCACCCTGCGCGACTATGTGGTGGCCGCCCGCGAACTCAACCCTTCGAGGCTGATCGACAACCAGCGCGACTGGATCAACCGGCACACCGTCTACACCCACGG
>JBAXUD010000545.1:0-2432 GCA_037129875.1 Mycobacteriaceae bacterium | reverse complement strand
CGCGACTCACCGACCGGACAACGGTTGCGAAAGTGCCATTGACCGGGCTATCCTCCAGCTTGAAGCGAGTCTTGAACTCGTCGAACGATACCCGGCCATCGCGGTCTCCGATGAGGATTCAACGGCATCGCAACGGACAGGTTTCGCGGCCCACCGCCCAACGGCCCTACCGGGCTTCTGACCGCCGAGGAGTCTAGAGCGTATTCGACTTTGATGGATCGCCGGCTCGGGGCCGGCAAAGTCTCGTTGCTCTATTGCCGCGGCGGCTCAGGCGCACCTGACGCGCCGCAGAGGAGTCGCTCGATCTCGGCAGGAAAAATCCTCGTCGGGGCCGCGGCAGCTTCGGGCCGTCGGCGAGAACCCCTCGCAGTCGCTTGCGGACGGAGATCACCCACTGGCGAGATATGACCGCAGTTCCCCGTCGACGTGTACCGAGACGGGCTGCTCGGCGACCGTGGCTGGTTGATCCACCGCCGCTGGACGACATAGCCACCCGCCAGGCCGCCGCATCACTCGGGAACGCAGCGAAAGGCATCGTTGGCAGTCGATAAATTGTTATCCGTGTTGCGCCCGCGGTAGGATCTGGAAGAATGCGACTCCCGGGAGAGCCTGCGATGCGTTGGGCCCGTGTGCACTTGGCTGCTGTTTTTCTTGTCTGTATGCCCGCATGGGTCGTCGCGCCGCTGGGGCTGGCCCGGGCGAATGACTCAGCGACCGCTGAACCGACGGCCGCCAAGTTGAGCGTGTTCACCGCGCCGCAGGCGGGTCTCGCTGCCCAGGCGGCTGACCGGAAGCGGGAGGCGAACGGACCGCCGCCCAAGCCACGGCCGGTCGCGGACGGCGTGGCCGAGGTGGCCGCGTCCAACACGCTCTGGGTGCCGCAACTCGGCCGCTTCATCGTGGCGCACGAGTTCCCACCGGCCGATCCGGTGGCCGCGATCACGACGCAGCCGGGCCCGGTGGGCGACCTGCTCCGGCAGTGGCGCACCGAGGGCACCGCCGCCGGCCTGCGGGGCGTGCTCTACGACAACCACGACGAAGACCACAGCAACATGGACTACGCGTGGTTTCCGGAGTTGGCCCGCGTGGAGTACTCACAGGCGGCCAAGGACACCAAGACCCCGATATACGGGCTCGGCGAACTGCACCGCGGCCTGCAGCTAATCTTCATCCACAACGCGCCCGTGATCGGCAACGCCTCGGTGGCCCAGACCCAGGGCCCGTATTGGCGGAGCATGCCCCGGCTGGCGATGACGAACGGCCCCGCAGCGACCCTCCTCGCCGACCAGTACGCCAACAATATGCTTTACTTTTATCCCGAGCATCGCGACCACGATCCCGAGGCCAACACGGGGCACGGCGACGTCTATCCCGCCAACGTTCCCTACTTGATCACGTCGCAGGGCTCGTCGGGCTCCGACCGGGAGTTCATGAACGCCGTGGCAGCCACGATCGCCGCCTTCCGGGCCGAGACGCACAAGTTCCTGGTCGAGAAGCGGCTCCTGATGCCGACGGTGCAGATGATCTTCCGCGCGTCCCGCAAGCCGATCATCGGTCGCGACGAGTATCTCGCCGGCATCGCCCATCCGCCGGTGTTCGACGGGGCCACGCTCGACGTCGAGCGAATGGTGCGCATGGCCCATGACCTCGAGCCCGATGACGTGCCGCCGCTGGTGCAGTTGCAAGTCGAGGAGGAGTATCTAGGGCGGCCGGGCATCGACTACTTCGACGTCGGCGAAGCGGAAAAGCTTTTCGGCACGGTCGCGGCCGTGGCCCGCGTGGCCCGCTCGGCCCGCGATCGACGCCGCATGATCGTGAGCGTCACAAAGACCGAGGATCCCAACGGCAAGCCGCTTTTCTTCACTTGGCGACTCCTGCACGGCGACCCGGAGCGGGTGCGGATCAGGCTGCTCGATCCGCTCGGCACGCGGGCCGAGATTGTCGTCGATTGGCACCCGCGGGCGGTCTACCCCGGCAGCGACCTGCCCTCCGCCCGCGTCGACGTGGGTGTGTTCGCCGACAACGGCAAGCATCTCTCAGCACCGGCGCTGCTCACCTGGTATTGCCCGCCCAACGAGCGACGCACCTACGAGGACGTGCCGGCCGCGGCCGCGGCCGACCGTCGGGACGACGTCAACGGCAACTCCCCTCGGCGGATCGTGTCGATCGAACGGCTCCCGGCGACCGGGGCGGAGCACTACGCGGACCCAATGGTGCTCACGCCGGCAGTGTGGAGCGATACATACCGCTACTCCGACCATGGCGACCTGCTCGGCTGGACGCGGTCACGACCCAATGGCGAAGACGAGGAGTTCACCGCCGACGGTCGGCTGGTGGTGAAGCGGGACGACGCGGGCCAGCCCGCGGAAAGCCGCGCCGTCCGCTACGTCCGCGTGCAAAAGGGGCCGAACGCGGCGCCCGTGCTGCGGCAG
>JBAXUD010000544.1:0-2435 GCA_037129875.1 Mycobacteriaceae bacterium | reverse complement strand
CTCGCCGGGCCACCGCGGGGCGCCGCAGCCCCGGCCGCGCCGCACCACACCTCTCATCCACTGCGACATCTACCGTCGGCGCCGATCCGCCACCGCCGCCGAAAGGGCAAGTCGCCATGATCCATCTCACCGAACGATCCCTGCAGCTGTTCCTCGACTACGCCAGCGACGCCGGCAACTGGGGCGGCACTCCCCTGATCGGCGGCAACGTCGGTGGCGGCCGGGAGGACACCGGAAACCTGACCCATCTCAAGAAGGCCGGACTGATCACCACCGCCGCCGACGGCCAGGCCGTGTTCATCTACTTCACCGAAGCCGGCCGCGCCTTGGCCGCCGAGCACGGCATTGAGATCCCGGTCTGAACCGGCGGCTTAAACCACTCGACACCCCAACGGATCCCATGCCACCCTTGAGGGCTTTTGCTCCCAACAACACCACCACGAAGAAAATGACGCTGACTAACGAACCCGTCGCCGCCGCCCGGACGCCGTTGCCTGACATCGACGCCTGGTTCAGCAACCTGCCGCCGGACGGCGCGCGCACGCTGCGCCTACTCGGTGAGCTCCTCGCCGGTACCGCCAAGATGTCGCAGAACGCCGAGACCGCCGACCGGTTCACCGCCCGCAGCCTGGGCGTGGAACATGAGGGCCGGCTCATCGACGAGGAGCGTGAACTGTCCGCGGTTGCCGCGCTGACTACCGGGCTGGCGCTGGGCGAGTGGATCGTCAAGCACGCCGCCGAAGTGGGGCCGGGCGACCACACCCACCCGCCGGCCTACACCCAGACCGAGGTCGGCGACACCACCTACCGCCACCCGCGGCTGCTGCGGGCCGCGTTTCCCGTGGGGACGCTGCTGCCCGAGGCGGCCTGCGTCGTCCACGTCGACCTGCGCGGCCGGTTCGGCAGCTCGCCGGAGGTCGCGGTGTGGGTGCGCCGCGAACACCAGGACGCCGCCCGCACCGTGCTCGACCGTCTTGCCGCCCGCGCCACCGAACTCAACCCCTATCGCAGCCGGGCCTGCCGCGCCTCCTACAACCACGGCCTGGACCTGGCCGTCATCGACTTGCCCGCCACCCTGTCCCGCGACACCGTCGTGGTGTCCCCCGAGGTGTGGCGCGAGATCGAGCTCGGCGTGCGAGCGGTGGGCGACCACCACAAGCTGCTCAACGCTCACGGGCTCGGCGCCCGCCGCGGCGTGCTGCTGGTCGGTCCGCCCGGGGTCGGGAAATCCGCGGTGTCCGCGGCGATCGCCAACGAGGTCGTAGGCGAATTCACCGTCATCTACGTCGAAGCCGAAGCCGGCGAGCGGGTGCTGACCGCGGTGGTCGAGGAGGCCCAGCGTCTCGGCGGCCCGGTTCTGCTGGTCCTCGAAGACGTCGATCTGTGGTGCCGCGATCGCGGTCGTGGGAACTCCGCGGGACTCTCGGAGCTGTTGCAGGCCATGGACATCGCCGCCGAGGCCCGCATCCTCACCCTCGCGTCGACAAACGATTCGGCGACCCTGGACAAGGCGGCGATTCGTACCGGACGTTTCGATTCGGTGGTTGTTGTCGACTACCCCAACCACATCGCCGCGGCAAGGATTCTCGCCACGCTCCTCGACGGCATCCCTGGCTCAACCGGGGTGGACGCCGCCGCGGTGGCCGCGGCACTCCCCAACCAGACCTCGGGCAGTGACCTGCGCGAGATCGTACGCCGAGCCGTTCTCACCGCCGGCGTGGAAAGTCAGCTGTCCACCGCCGCGCTGCTCGCCGAGGTGGGCAGCGGGCGCTACCGGGCCGAGCTTCCCGGGGCGGGAACGTACCTGTAGGTCAACGGGTCTCGCCGGAGGACGGCACGTAGACCGTTCCGGCCGTCCCTTCCTTTAGGGAGGGGTTAGCGAGCACCCGGCCGCGGCGGCGTAGTTCCGGACTGAACAGCGATGGCTTGAGGATCGACTTCACGCCTGCGGCGCATATCGGGGAAACCTATGGGGGCCAGCCGGTTTCATTGCCAAGCGTGGCTTCTAGTGGTGTGTCCAGCAATTAACTGCTGATTATCGGGTATGATCGGGTCATGAGGCGACCGGTTCCTGCCCTTGAAGTATCTGCAAGGCAGCGTGAAGTTCTTGAGTCGGTGGCGCGTTCGTCGTCGGCTCCGCATCGCGAGGTGGTTCGGGCGCGGGCGTTGTTGATGGCGGCCGATGGTCTGGCGAATATCGCGATCGCGCGGGAGTGCTCGGTGTCGCCGGCGTCGGTCAAGGGTTGGCGTGTCCGGTTCGCCGAGGAGGGATTGGTCAATTTCGCCCAGGTTCGCGAGGGTCGGGGCCGCAAGAAGAAGATTCCGCAGGAAAAGATCGACCAGATCGTGGATCTGACACTGAATTACCGTCCGCAGGGCGAAACCCATTGGAGCTGCCGCAGCATGGCCGCCGCGACTGGGGTGTCGAAATCGAC
>JBAXUD010000543.1:0-2437 GCA_037129875.1 Mycobacteriaceae bacterium | reverse complement strand
GCCTCGGGAGCGGGCACAGCCTCGGGAGCAGGAGCCGCCTCGGGAGCGGGGATGTTTTCCGGAGCGGGTGCCGCCTCGACCAACGGCGCTGCCTCCGCCGCGGGAGCACCGGGCTGTTCAGCCGGATTCGGGTCCGCGTCGGCCCCGGGGGCGTGCAGGACGGAAGCGGCAAGGACCGCTCCCGCCGCGATGGCCGACAACTTGATGCTTAGGTCACGCGATGGATTCCAAAACATCACGGAACCATAACGGACATTCCGTCCCGGCGGACAGTTACGCAGCCGCCGGATCCACGTTGGATACGTCACACTTCCCCCGCGTCGGGATAAATCCACTGCTCACGGTGTCGTTCATGAGGCTGTTCGGCTTCGGGCTGACGAGGTAACCCATGACCCGATTCACCACAGAATTGGAGCTACGGGGATTCGAGCCCCGACCGACTCGATGCGAACGAACGAACCGGCACCGGCCGGAAAGAAATGCGCTGGGCTGCTGGGCGACTGATACTGGGTACGTTCAGGACGGCGGGAGAGGGGAGGCGAGTCATCTGTGGATGAGTTTCGCCCTCGCCTGAGTTCGGAAGTGTTGTTGGTCCGCTGGGGGCGTGCGGCCGCTGTGTTGGTTTTTCTTGTCGCGGCCCTGGATTGGGTGGGATGGGCGACCGGAATCCAGGCGTTGACGCGGGTTTACCCGACCTGGCCGCCGATGGTGCCGTGGACTGCCCTGTGGCTCGCCGCGCTGGCGGTGGCGAGCCTCGTGCAGTCAGGGAGTCCGTCGCCTGCCCGGGTGTGGGCCGGGGTTGGCTTGGCGGCCGTGGTGGGTGTCCTTGCGGGCGTTGTCCTCGCCGAGTATGCGACCGCTCGGTCATTTGGCCTGGACCAAATGTGGTTCGGCGAAGCGGTTCGTACGTCGCAGTCGTCCTGGCCTGGGCGTCCGAGCCCGCTGGCGGCGGCCTTGGTCCTGTTTCTGTCTGCCGCCGTTGCGCTCACCCGACTGGATCGCCGCTGGACGCGCGTGGTCTGGCCGGTGTGCATCGTGGGTGGCGCGGTCATCTCGTTTGTCTCAGTCGTGGCCTACCTCTCCGGTGCCACGGCACTGGTCGACGTCACGCGGTCAACCGGCCTGGCGTTCCCAACCGCCTTCGCTTCGCTGCTGCTCGTCCTGGCGGCCTCGTTGACGCGCCCTGATCGGCCTCCACTTGCCTGGCTGCTCGCCCAGCCCGATTGGGGGGCATTGGTGCGCTTGTACGGCGTCGCCACCGGCTTTGTGCTCCTCGTGACGTTGTCGCGGGTGACGTTCCTTGCCCTGGGTTGGAGCGAGAATGTCGCCTTCGCCTTTTCGTTGCTGGCGGGCACGGCCGCAGCGACGGTGGCCGGGTTTCGCTTGCGCCACCAGGAACAGAGTGTGCTGATCGAGAAGGAGAAACTGAGCAGGGAACGCGCAGACGCTGAGATGCGCTACCGCATCCTCGCCGAGAACGCCGTGGACGTCGTCATCCACTTTCGCCGCGCCGAGGTGGTGTGGGCATCGCCCTCTATAGAGGCTGCGCTGGGTGTAACCGCTCAACGATGGATCGGCTCCGACTTCAACGCGAGTGTTCATCCCGAAGACTTAGACACGGTTGTCACCTCGCTCCACAAGATCGCCCCGGGCGAGTCGCTTCTCAAACGATTCCGGATTCGCGCCGCTGACGGTAACTATCACTGGGCCGATGGCCATGCAAAGCCCTATATCGACGCTGAGGGCAACGCGGACGGGCTGATCCTGGCGTTGCGCATCGTCGATGATCAGGTCGAGGCCGAGCAGCGGCTCGAATGGCTGGCCCGATTTGACGCCCTCACTGGGCTCGCGAACCGTGCCGAGGTGATTGGCCGCCTGGAGTCCGCGCTGGAGCAGACGCCAGCCCCGGGATCGCATCTGGGTGTGCTGTTCTGCGACGTTGACCATTTCAAAATCATCAACGACACCTTCGGACACGCGGTTGGTGACGTCGTGCTCCGCACCCTGGGATGCCGGATTCGCGAGTCGGTCCGCGAAGGGGACACTGTTGGGCGGACAGGCGGGGACGAGATACTTATCCTTCTGCCCGGTGTCCACAGCCTTGACGAGACCACCCGGATCGCAGAGGAGATTCGCAGCAACGTCGCCGAACCGATCCACGAATCCGGCCAGACGATCACGGTGACGCTGAGCATCGGGGCCGCGCTGGCAGCTTCCGGCGAGACCGCTTCGACAATAATGGCCCGGGCCGACGCGGCAATGTACGGAGCCAAAGCTCGCAGGGGTGCGGTCATCAGCATTCCCTAGGGGCGATCAGTTGTTCGTTGCGCCGCTGGTCGCCGTCACCGAAACGGGGGTGGAGCTAAGGGGAATCGAACCCCTGACCTTCTCGATGCGAACGAGACGCGCTACCAACTGCGCTATAGCCCCTTGGTCG
>JBAXUD010000542.1:0-2443 GCA_037129875.1 Mycobacteriaceae bacterium | reverse complement strand
GTTCTACACGGCCTACCGCGGCACGGCGCACGTGGTGCTGGGCTCGGGGCTGACCATCGTCGGCGCGGTGTACTGCCTGAGCTTCACCCGGTTGCCCTACTTCAAGAGCCTCGCGGTGCCCGCCGCCATCGGCATCTCGGTGGCGCTGCTGGCCGCACTCACCCTGGCTCCGGCCATCCTCACCCTGGGCAGCTTCCTCGGGCTGTTCGATCCCAAGCGGGCCATGCGCACCCAGGGCTGGCGGCGCATCGGCACGATGGTGGTGCGTTGGCCCGGGCCGGTGCTGGCGGTCTCGATCGGGGTCGCGCTGATCGGGCTGGTTGCCCTGCCGGGCTACAAGACCAGCTACGACGTCCGCCCGTATCTGCCGCCGGGCACGCCGGCCAACGTCGGTTACGCCGCGGCCGAACGGCACTTCTCCGCCGCCCGGCTCAATCCCGAGTTGCTGATGATCGAAACCGACCGCGACCTGCGCAACCCGGCCGGCATGTTGATGCTGGAAAAGGTGGCCAAGGCGGTGTTCGCCGCGGACGGGGTGGCGATGGTGCAGTCCATCACCCGCCCGCTCGGCACCCCGCTGGACAACTCCTCGATCCCGTTCCAGATGAGCCTGCAGAGCAGCATCCAGGCCGAGGGCCTGCCCTTCCAGCAGGCCCGGGCGCAGGACCTGCTCACCCAGGTCGCCGAGATCACCAATTCGATCGATCTGCTCAAGCAGCAGATGGCGCTGCAGCAGCAACTCAGTGACGCCACCATGGACCAGGCGAGCAAGTTCGGTGACACCTCCCAAACCATCAAGGGCCTGCGCGACAAGGTCGCCAACGTCGACGACTTCCTGCGGCCGATCCGCAACTACTTCTACTGGGAACCGCACTGCTACAACATCCCGGTCTGCTACACGTTCCGGTCGCTGTTCGACGCCCTCGACGGAATCGACCAACTCAGTGACCAGTTCGACGAGGTCATCGTCGCGCTGGACCGGATGACCGCGCTGCAGCCGCAGATCCTCGAACTCATCCCGCAGCAGCTCGCCATCCAGGAACGCAGTAAAGCGTTGGTGGAGAACAACTATTCGACCCAGTCCGGGCTGCTGCAGCAGTCGAGGGACGCCCTGGAGAACTCCGCCGCGATGGGTAAGGCGTTCACCGAGGCCAAGGACGACAGCTCGTTCTACCTGCCGCCGGAGGTCTTCAACAACACCGAGTTCAAGCGCGGACTGTCGATGTTCCTCTCTCCGGACGGCAAAGCCGCCCGGATGATCATCACCCTGGACACCGATCCCGCCACCCCGCAAGGCATTTCCTACATCGACGGCATCGACAAGTCGGTGCGCCAGGCCATCAAGGGCACCCCATTGGCCGGGTCGGACGTCTACCTGGCCGGCACCGCGTCGACCTTCAAGGACATCCAGTACGGCGCCAAGTACGACCTGCTGATCGCCGGCATCGCCGCGATCAGCCTGATCCTGCTCATCATGATGTTCATCACCCGCTCGCTGGTGGCCGCGCTGGTGATCGTGGGCACCGTCGTGCTGTCGCTTGGCGCCTCGTTCGGCCTGTCGGTTCTTGTGTGGGAGAAGCTGTTCGGCATCGACCTGTACTGGATTGTGCAGGCGCTGGCCGTCATTCTGCTGCTGGCCGTCGGCTCGGACTACAACCTGCTGTTGATATCCCGGTTCAAAGAGGAGATCCACGCCGGGCTCAACACCGGCATCATCCGGGCGATGGCGTCCACCGGTGCGGTGGTGACGGCCGCGGGCCTGGTGTTCGCCGCGACGATGGGTTCGTTCGTCTTCTCCAACCTGCGGGTGCTCGGCCAGATCGGCACGACCATCGGCCTCGGGTTGCTGTTCGACACCCTGGTGGTGCGGTCTTTCATGACCCCGGCGCTGGCGGCGTTGCTGGGCCGGTGGTTCTGGTGGCCGCTGAAGGTCCGGCCCCGGCCGGCCAGCGCCATGCTGCGGCCCTATGGCACCCGGCCGTCGGTGCGCGAACTGCTGCACGAGGACGACGCCGGCGAGTTAGGCTCCCGGCAGGACATTCCGACTGGTTGAAGGTGAACTCGATGAGCCTCACGACAGACGTGGCCGCCACGTTTCCTGCCCATGATCCCGCCGGCTGGCGACAGCTTCCGGGTTCCTTCACCCCCTTGAACCATTCCCGGGTCGCAGCGCTGATGGCCAAGGAGTGGGAGCGGTACGCCAAAACCACTCCCGGCTCGGCCGACCATGCGGCGCGGTCGTCCAAGACCTTGCCGTTGGGTGTGACCAGCAGCTTCCAGTACTGGGATCCGTATCCGATAGGGGTGAAGTCCGCACGTGGCGCCTATGTCACCGACTGTGACGACCGCCAGGTGCTGGACCTGTCGATGGGCTTCGGCGCGATGCTGGTCGGCCACCTCAACCCCGCGGTGGTCGCCAAGGTCAAAGAGTTTCTGGACGACA
>JBAXUD010000541.1:0-2445 GCA_037129875.1 Mycobacteriaceae bacterium | reverse complement strand
GCTAGCGCCTGCTGGGCCTGACGTCGGCGCCTAGCGCCTGCTGGGCCTGACGTCGGCGCCTAGCGCCTCCGACGACCCGTCCCGAAGATGCTGCGGGTGATCTCCCGCCCGATCACCGTGCCGGCCGAGCGCATGGCGCTCTTGAAGGCGGGGTTGCCCATCATCTGCTCGAGCACGCCCGGCTCGGCCTTCTCGGTCGGGGTGGGCATCGGCGGCAGGTCGAACCCGGTCGGGATGGGCGGCAGGTCCATTGGTTCCGCGGCCGGTTCGGGCGGCGCCGCCAACTTGGCGGCCAGGATCTCGTAGGCCGACTCGCGGTCGACGGTCTGTCCGTATTTGAGGAAGAGCGGGCTGGCATGGGCGGCGGCCTTGATGTAGTCGGGGCCGATGGTGTCCATCAGCGACCGCGGCGAACGCAACTCGGTCCACGCGACCGGGGTGGGGGCACCGCGCTCGGAGAGCACGGTAACGATTGCCTCGCCGATGCCCAGCGACGTCAGATCCGTTGCCAGATCATAGAACTCGGTCTTGGGATAGGTCCGCACGGTCTTGCTCAGCGCCGCCTGATCGTCCGGGGTGAACGCGCGCAGGGCGTGCTGAACGCGCGCCCCCAACTGGGACAGCACGGCATTGGGCACATCGGTGGGCAACTGGGTGCAGAAGAACACGCCCACGCCCTTGGAGCGGATCAGCTTCACCGTCTGCTCGACCTGATCCATGAACGCCTTGGAGGCGTCCTTGAACAACAGGTGCGCCTCGTCGAAGAAGAACACCAGTTTGGGCTTGTCGATGTCGCCGACCTCGGGCAGATAGTTGAACAGGTCGGCCAGCACCCACATCAGGAACGTCGAGAACATCACCGGACGGGAGGCCTGGTCGCCGAGTTCGAAGAGGCTGATGACGCCCTTGCCCTGGTCGTTGACCCGCAGCAGGTCAGCCGGTTCGATCTCCGGCTCGCCGAAGAAGGTGTCCCCACCCTCGGCCTCCAGGTTGACCAGCGCGCGCAGGATCACCCCGGCGGTCTGGCTGGACACCGCGCCGAGCGTCTTGAGCTGCGCCTTGCCGTCGTCGGTCGTGGTGAGGAAGGTGATGACCTGGCGCAGGTCCTTCAGATCCAGCAGCGGCAGGCCCTGCTGGTCGGCGTAGTGGAAGATCAGGCCGAGGGTGGATTCCTGATTCTGGTTGAGCCCCAATACTTTTGACAGCAGGATCGGGCCGAACGCGGAGATCGTCGCGCGAACCGGCACACCGAGACCGCCGGTGCCCAGTGAAAGGAACTCCACCGGGAAGGGCGTTCCCACCCACTGGTCGCCGGTGTCGTTGGCGCGCTGGGTGATCTTGTCGTTTGCCTCGCCGGGCCGCGACAGCCCGGACAGATCGCCCTTGAAATCGGCCATCACCACCGGCACGCCGGCGGCGGAGAGCTGTTCGGCGATCAGCTGCAGCGTCTTGGTCTTGCCGGTGCCGGTGGCCCCGGCCACCAGGCCGTGGCGGTTCATCATGGCCAGCGGGATGCGGATCTGGGCCGACGGGTCAACCTGGCCGCCGACGATCACCGAGCCCAGTTCCAGGCTCTGCCCCGTGGTGGCGTAGCCAGCGGCGATCTGCTGGGCAGGACTCGCTGCCGGTTCCGTCATAGGAGGCCCTTTCGTGGGAGCGTCGTCGTGCCGTGAAGCCGCTAAGACACTACTGGGTCGGCTGGGCTTAAGGTGGATCGCTGTGCGCGATGAATTGGTGTGGATCGACTGTGAGATGACCGGCCTCGACCTCGGGTCGGACCGGCTCATCGAGATCGCAGCGTTGGTGACCGACGCCGACCTGAACGTGCTGGGTGAGGGTGTGGACGTCGTGATCCATACCGATGACGTAGCACTGGACGGCATGGTTGAAGTGGTCGCCCAGATGCACAAACGGTCCGGGCTCATCGAGGAGGTGCGGGCGTCCACCGTCGACCTCGCCGCCGCCGAGGACCTGGTGATGGATTACATCCGCGGCCACGTCAAGAACGCGAAAGCCGCTCCCCTGGCAGGTAATTCGATCGCCACCGACCGCGGCTTCATCACACGGGACATGCCTGTCCTCGACAACTTCCTGCACTACCGGATGATCGACGTCAGCTCGATCAAGGAACTGTGCCGCCGCTGGTACCCGCGGATCTACTACGGCCAGCCGGAAAAGGGCCTGGCTCACCGCGCGTTGGCCGACATTCAGGAGTCCATCAAGGAGTTGCGGTACTACCGCCAGACGGCGTTCGTGCCCCAGCCCGGGCCGTCTACCAGCGAAATCGCCGATGCGGTGGCTGCGCTGGACCGCCCCGTCAGCAGCGATGGGGAATTTGATTCGGCCAGAGACCCCGAAACCGGCTAATATCGATCTGCTGCTTCGGCAGCAATGGTGGCTGTAGTTCAGTTGGTAGAGCACCAGGTTGTGATCCTGGCTGTCGCG
>JBAXUD010000540.1:0-2447 GCA_037129875.1 Mycobacteriaceae bacterium | reverse complement strand
ATCGCGGGAATGGAGATTGACGTTCGACGTGCCCGGCAAATCCGGTGTTTTGCCCCTTACTGCACTTACTCTGGCGGTGTGACGAGCCAGAATTCCGATCCCGGCTGGCAGCGGCCCGAAGATTCCGCGGTGCGCCCGGCGTCTGCCCGGTTGGTCGATCCGCAGGATGATCTGGCGTCGGCGACCTATGGCGGCGACTTCGAGACCACCCGGATACCCCAGCCGCTTCGCGCCTCGGCCGACAGCGCATCCACACCCGGGATGCCGCCATCGGCAGCCGGATATGCGCTGCTCCACGAGCCGGAGCCGCTGCCGTACGTGGAGCCGGTGTATCCGCCTGTCGGGGCTGTGCCGCCGCCGGCCGCTCCGGCGGAGATCATTCCCGGCGACGCCGAGGAGCGGGCCAAAGCCGCCGCCCGGCGTGGCACCCAGGATCTGGGGCTGCTGGTCCTGCGTGTGACATTGGGTGTGATGTTCATCGCCGAGGGCCTGCAGAAGGCGTTCGGCTGGTGGGGCGGTCCGGGTCTGGAGGGATTCAGGGAGACCCTCACCGAGGCCGGCTACCACAACGCCAACCTGCTGACCTACCTCGCCGCCGGCGCGCAGATCGCCTCCGGTGTGCTGCTGGTAATGGGACTGTTCACCCCGATCGCCGCGGCCGTAGCCCTGGCGTTCCTGGTCAACAGTGTGCTGACCACCTTCACGGCGCAACGTGCCGATGGTGGGCTGTTCGTTTTCGGTTCGGCGGCCGAATCCTTGCTGGTGCTCAGCGCGGTCGCGGTCGCCATCGTCCTGGCGGGCCCGGGCCGCTACGGCTTCGACGGCAGCCGTGGATGGGCGCGGCGGCCGTTCATCGGCTCGTTCCTGGCGCTGGTGCTCGGCATCGGCGGCGGTGTGGCCGCCTGGTTCTTCCTGCGGGGCAACAACCCGTTCGCCTGACGGCGGGTTCTAGCGCTGGTAGGGGTTGGGCACCTGCCCGCCGCTGGCGGCCGTCAGCATCGGCAGCGTCGCGAAGGTGACCGCCGGCAGTTGCACGTCGGACATGTCGGGCAGGCAGGCCCGGGCCCAGCGGCCACGGGTGAACTTCAGTCCCTCGACCTGCGACCACGGCAGCGTGCGGCTGCTCAGCAGCTTGTGGGCGGTGACGGTGTTCTCGTCGGCCACTGTGCGCAGCCGCACGATCGCCGCCGACAGCAGCACCGGAATCAGCAGCAGAGGCAGGCCCCAGCGCCCGAATGCGGGCATCAGCAGCACCAGCCACAGCAGGATGAACGCCGATGCGATGTGCGCCATCGGGGAGATGCGGATCACCGTCGCTGTGTTGTCGGATCCGTGGGCCATGACAGCATCATCGCACCGGCGCCTCAGCACACCGCTCGCGCCGTGAAGATTTGACGCCTGACCTGTGCCGAGGCTAATCTTCGCGGTATGTCAACCTGCGGAGAGCTTGTAGTAGGTCAGCGCGTTGGTGCCGCGCTTGCCCTCTCCCGGGTTTAGCCACACGCACCAGCGCGCAACCCTCGTACAGCCGCCCATGCTGACGGGGGTTTTTTCTTGCCCAAGCACCAGACCCAGATCACGACACGACGAGGACATCCAGTGAGCGCACCTGCCACCCGAGCACCCGAGGCGTCGACCAACGGTGCCCACAACGCCCCCACATCCGGCAGCCACTCGGATCAGCGGGTGGCGCCGGTCCAGCTCACCGGCGCCGAGGCCGTCGTGCGCTCGCTTGAGGAACTCGGCGTCGAGCTGATCTTCGGCATCCCCGGCGGTGCCGTGCTTCCGGTCTACGACCCGTTGTTCGATTCGCAGAAGCTGCGTCACGTGCTGGTGCGCCACGAGCAGGGCGCGGGCCACGCGGCCAGCGGCTACGCCCATGCCACCGGCAAGGTGGGGGTCATGATGGCCACCTCCGGCCCGGGTGCGACCAACCTCGTCACCCCGCTGGCCGACGCGCAGATGGACTCCATCCCCGTCGTCGCCATCACCGGGCAGGTCGGTCGCGCCCTGATCGGCACCGACGCCTTCCAGGAGTCCGACATCACCGGCATCACCATGCCGATCACCAAGCACAACATCCTGATCCGCGACGGCGACGACATCGCCCGCTCGATGGCCGAGGCGTTCCACATCGCGTCCACCGGCCGCCACGGCGCGGTGCTGGTCGACATCCCCAAGGACGTCCTGCAGGCGCAGTGCACCTTCGCCTGGCCGCCCCAGTTGGAGCTGCCCGGCTACAAGCCCAACACCCGCCCGCACGGCCGCCAGATCAAAGAAGCCGCCAGGCTGATCGCCACCGCCCGCAAGCCCGTGCTCTATGTCGGCGGCGGGGTGATCCGCGGTGAGGCATGCGCCGAACTCGCCGAGCTCGCCGAGTTGACCGGCATCCCGGTGGTCACCACGCTGATGGCGCGCGGCGCGTTCCCGGACAGCCACCCCCAGAA
>JBAXUD010000054.1:0-12639 GCA_037129875.1 Mycobacteriaceae bacterium | reverse complement strand
CTGGCTGCATGAGGGTTTCGCCTGCTACGCGGAGTGGCTGTGGTCGGAACACTCGGGCGGCCCTACAGCTGCTGACCTCGCCAATGTTTACCACCGTCGACTGCTGGTCGCTTCCCAGAACCTGCTGCTGTGCGATCCGGGCCCTCGGGACATGTTCGACGACCGGGTCTACAAACGAGGCGCACTGACACTGCACGCGCTGCGCGGGGCGATCGGCGACCGGAAGTTCTTCGCGCTGCTGGGGGACTGGACCACCCGGCACCGGCACGGCACGGTCGTCACCGACGATTTCACCGGCCTTGCCGCCAACTACGCCGAGATATCGCTGCGTCCGCTGTGGGATGCGTGGCTCTACCAGACCCCGGTTCCGCCGCTGTGACCGATGCCGGCACCTCATTCGATTCGGTGAGCGCCGCTGCCGGGCCGGTGGCTCGGGGCAGTGTCGCGCGGGTCGGCCTGGCGACGGCGATCACCGCGGTATGCGGCTACGCGGTGCTCTACCTGGCCGCCCGCCGCCTTGAGCCGGCGGGATTCTCGGTCTTCGGCGTGTTCTGGGGAGCCTTCGGCCTGGTCGCCGGCGCCGCCAACGGCTTGCTTCAGGAGTCGACCCGCGAGGTGCGGGCCGCGCAGTCCGGTGGCGCGGTCAGCGCCACGCCCGCTTCCGGATCGCGTACCCGGCCGATGTGGGTGGCCGCGGGCGTGGGGGTGCTTGCGGCCGTGCTGATTTCGGGTACCTCACCGCTGTGGGCACCCCACGTCTTCGCCGAGCAGCGTCCGCTGTCGGTGGCGCTGCTGTCGTTCGGCCTGGCCGGATTCTGTCTGCACGCAACACTATTGGGGATGCTCGCCGGAGACGGGCGGTGGTCGCACTACGGGACTCTGATGGTGACCGACGCCGTCATCAGGGTTGCGGTCGCGGTCACGGCCTTCCTGCTCGGCTGGGGCCTGGTGGGCTTCCTGTGGGCGACGGTGGCGGGTGCGGTGGCGTGGCTGCTCGTGCTGGCCGGTTCGGCGACGGCGCGGTCGGTGGCCCAATTGCACACGGCTGGTGGAGTTTCCATTTTCCTGCGCGGTGCCGCGCATTCGATCGCGGCGGCGGGGGCCAGTGCGATCCTGGTGATGGGTTTCCCCGTTCTGCTCAAGGCGACCTCCGGCGAACTCGGCGCCGCCGGGGGCGTGGTGATCCTGGCGGTCACGCTTACCCGGGCGCCGCTGCTGGTTCCGATGACTGCGATGCAGGGCAACCTGATCGCCTACTTCGTCGACCACCGCGGCGCGCGGCTGCGGGCCCTGCTGGCACCGGCGGCGGTGGTCGGCGCGCTGGGTGCAGTCGGGGTGGTGGCCGCCTACCTGATCGGGCCGTGGCTTCTGCAGGCCGCCTTCGGCGCCGATTACCGGACCAGTGGCGTCCTGCTGGCGTGGCTGACCGCGGCGGCGGTGTCGATCGCGCTGCTCACGCTGACCGGCGCGGCCACGGTGGCCGCGGCCCTGCACCGGGCCTATTCGATCGGCTGGGTGGGAGCCACCGCGGCCGCCACGCTGCTGCTCTGCCTGCCCCTGAGCCTGGAGACCCGAACCATTGTCGCGCTGCTGTGCGGACCGCTCGTCGGGATCGCCGTGCACCTGGCCGCGCTGTCTCAGGGACGCTGACACTCCTGCCCCGGCAGAGCGCTGAACAGCGTGTACGTTGTCCTCCATCGACACTTCCGGCGTCTGGATCATCGTTCCAGCATTCAACGAGGGGCAGGTCATCGGCGATGTTGTCGCCGACCTGCGGTCGGCGTTCGCCCATGTCGTCGTGGTCGATGACGGCAGCCGGGACGACACCGCCGACGTCGCTCTGCGGGCCGGCGCCCACGTCGTCCCCCATCCGGTCAACCTGGGCCAGGGCGCGGCCATCCAGACCGGGGTCGAGTACGCCCGACGTCAGCCCGGCGCGGAACTGTTCGCGACCTTCGACGCCGATGGTCAGCACCGCGTGAAAGACGTGCTGGCCATGCTGGAACGCATCTCCGGTGGCGACGCCGACCTCGTCATCGGCACCCGGTTCACCGGGTCGACGATCGTGCGCACTCCGCCCCTGAAGCGGCTCATCCTGCGGACAGCGGCTTTTCTGAGCCCGAGTAGCAGGCGGTTGGGGCTGACCGACGCGCACAACGGCCTGCGGGTGTTCAACCGAACCGTGGCCGAGCACCTCAACCTGACCATGAGCGGGATGAGTCATGCCAGTGAGTTCATCAAGCTGGCCGACGAAAACCGTTGGCGGGTAACCGAACAACCCGTTGAGATTCTCTACACCGCGTATTCGCTGTCCAAGGGACAGCCGCTGCTCAACGGAGTGAACATCGTCTTCGACGGATTCCTGCGAGGGAAGATGCGCCGATGAACTGGATTCAGGTTCTGCTGATCGTCGCGGTCGTGGCACTGCTCGTCTACTTGCTTCGTTCCCGCACGAACGCCAAAGCCAAGGCGTGGGTGAAGGTCGGCTACGTGCTGTTCGTCGTCGCGGCCATCTACGCCATCCTGCGACCGGATGACACCACCGTGGTCGCCAACTGGCTGGGCGTCGACCGAGGCGCCGATCTGCTGTCTTACGCGTTGATGATCGCCTTCGTCTTCACCACGCTCAGCACCTACCTGCGGTTCAAGGAACTCGAACTGCGCTACGCCCGGCTGGCCCGCGCGGTGGCACTGCAGAGCGCACGCACGCCGGATCACTGAGTCCGGGCACCCGTACAGTCGTGCCGATGTCCGCCGTCCAGCGTCGCGTTCCGCCCGTCGCCGCGGCGGCGGCCGGGCTGATCGGACTGCAACTGGCGGTGCGGGCGGCGCTGGCGTTCGGCGGCTACTTCTACTGGGACGACCTGATCATCGTCGGCCGGGCCGGAACCCAGCCGCTGCTGTCGGCGGCCTATCTGTTCACCGACCACGACGGGCATGTGATGCCCGCCGCGTTTCTCATCGGCGGGGCGATCACCCGGCTGGCGCCGCTGGTGTGGGTCTGGCCGGCGTTGAGCCTGCTGGTGTTGCAACTGCTGGCGTCGCTGGCGCTGCTGCGTGCGCTGCACGTCATCCTCGGCTGGCGCCCCGTTCTGCTTGTGCCACTGAGCTTTGCGTTGTTCACTCCGCTGACGGTGCCCTCGTTCGCATGGTGGTCCGCCGCGCTGAACTATCTGCCGATGCTTGCCGCGCTGGCATGGGTGTGCGCGGACGCGGTTCTGCTGGTGGGCACCGGCGAGCGGCGATACGCCGTCACGGGGATGCTGGCGTACTTCGCGGGGCTCTTGTTCTTCGAGAAGTGCGCGGTGATCCCCTTCGTGGCCTTCACCGTCGCCGCCCTGCTCTGGCATGTCTCGGGCCGGTCGGCTGCCGTGGGCGAGATCTGGCGTCGGGGACTGAGGTTGTGGGTTCCCGCACTGGTTCTGACGGCGGCATGGGTGGTGCTCTACCTGCTGGTCGTCGACCAGAAGCGGTGGAGCGGCGACGTCTCGATGACGTGGGATCTGTTGCGGCGCGCGGTGACTCACGGAATCGTGCCGGGCCTGGCCGGCGGACCGTGGCAGTGGCAGCGCTGGGCGCCGTCCTCACCGTGGGCGGTGCCGCCGACGGCGGCGATGGCGCTGGGCTGGGCCGCCCTGGTGGCCGCGGTGGCGGTGTCGATGCTGCGCAAACGCGGCATCGCGACGGTGTGGCTGGTGGCGCTGGGCTACGCGGTGGCCTGCCAGGTGCCGATCTATCTGATGCGCTCGTCGGCCTTCACCGCGCTGGAGCTCGCACAGACGCTGCGGTATCTGCCGGATCTGGTGTGGGTTCTGGCGCTGCTGGCCGCGGTGGGCTTCTGCGCACCCAACCGGACATCGGCCCGATGGCTGAACGCGTCGCCCCGTCGCACCGCGGTGGTGGGGGTGCTTGCCGCGGCCTTCCTGGCCAGCAGCCTGGTGTCGACGCGGACGTTCCTGACGATCTGGCAGGACAACCCAACGAAGTCCTATCTCCACAACGCCGTGGCGGGCCTGGCGGCGGCGCGGGCGTCATCGGGATCGCCGATGCTGGACCAGGAGGTCGACCCGCTGATACTGCAACGGGTGGTCGGGCCGGAGAACCTGGTGAGCCACATGTTCGCGTTGCTGCGTGACCGCCCGCAATTCGCCGGGTCGACCGACCGCCTGAGGATGCTGGACAGCACCGGGAAGGTCGTCGACGCCGACGTGACGTGGGTGCGCCGAATCGTTCCGGGGCCACGACCGCAGTGCGGCTATTTCGTCGCCACCCAGTTGCCTGTCAGCATGCCGCTCGACGGGCCGCTGCTGCCCGCCGACTGGACCGCGGAGATCAATTACCTGGCCAACACCGAAGGCAGCGTTCTGATGTCGCTCCCCGTCGGTCCTGAGGCCAGAGTGGCTCTCAAACCCGGCCTCAACCGGGTCTATGTGCGGCTTTCCGGAGCCGGCGACGCGATCAGCGTTCAGGCCGACACCGCCTCTCTGACTGTTTGTGTGGCCTCCGGTCCGCTGGGATACCTCGCGCCCCGCCCGCCGAACCGGCCGACACCCGGCTAGTCGTCGTCGCCGGCCAGTCGGGTGTCGGCGACGATCGCGGCAACAGCGGCGCTGACCTCGCGCCCGGCCATGGTCGTCGCCACCGCCCCCATCTGGATCGCGGTATCGCGGTCGTGACTGAGCAGGTAACTCACCATCGTGCGGACGACCTCCCCGAACTTCGCCCGCAGCAGCTCCTCCGTCCGGCTGAGCGTGAACTCGGCGTGCGTCAGCGGCACACACACCCGCAGCAGCCGGAACACCTGCGGATCGATCCGTTGGTAGAGACGCTGGGCGAGCATCCGTTCCGCCAGGTCGGCGCCGCCGGGCTGGCGCAACACGGTCTCCTGGGCGGCGAGATCGGCCACCATCGGCTCGGACCAGCTCAGGCACAGCCGTACGAACCTGCGCGACAGCTCGACAGCGACGACGCCGCCGACCGGGTCGATCAGGTCGTCGGCCAGCATCTCGGGGTCGAAGCTGTCAGGCGCGGGCTGGGGCGGCGTGGTCTCGAACATGCCCCGATGTTCCCCGGGGGGTCTGACATTTTCGGGGTGCCATGCCCCCGATCGCACCGCAGAATCCAGTTGGACCTGCACAAACTACGAGCCGCCTAGCGATTGAAGGGCCGCGGCGTTCGGCCGCCGGGATCTGTCCGCGCTCGGGCGAAGGGTATCGGGAGTCGACCGAGTCGTGGGCTGCTCTGCCGCGCGACCGCGAACGCCGGGGCATGATCGCCCCGGCGCTGGCTGTCGGGCCGAAGTCGGCTCATCCATCGGCGTTGGCGGCGATCAAGGCTCTCGGCGACGATCTCGCAGTATTGCCGGAAACCGTGCCGCGAACCATTTATTGGGGTCGCCCGCATCCGCTGGGTCCAACTGACCCGACGCTGATGCGGGCGCCGTGGTGGGGCACCAAAGCGAAGTGCTTTACTCGTTGACGTTCGCCGCCGTCCTCAATGAGGTTGAAATCGACCCGGCAAAGCACCTCGCGCAACACAATCCGCATCTCGAACATTGCAAAAGCAGCGCCTGGGCAGCGACGGTTTCCTCCGCCGAACGGAATCCACGTGGCAGGGCTCACGCGATTGGAGATAAACCTCTCTGGCACAAACCGCGTCGGCTCAGGATACGACTCGGGGCATGCGTGAACCAATCCGATTGCAGGCGCAACGGTTATCCCCGCCGGTAGTGAGTAACCGGCAAGCTCGACGGGCCGGTGAAGGACTCGGGCAACATTGAACACCACCGGGCGAATCCTCAGTGATTCCTTCAGAAGACCATCAAGGTAGTCATCTCCGGCCGGGTCGCCGGCGGCGCTGTGATGGGCGGCGCGGCGGGCTTCTTTCAAGACCGTCGGATTCCTGACCAATCGCTCCAACGTCCACGACAGCGCAGCGGCGGTCGTGTCGTGCCCTGCAACGAGAAGTGTCATCAATTGGTCGCGCAATTCGGCGTCGGTGATCGACTGCCCGCTCATGTTGCCGGGCGCGGTGCGCACCAAAATGGCCAGCGCATCCGTTCGCGCATCCAGATCTGGGTCAGCCCGACGGTCGGCGATCTCGGCTAGCAGAATCCGGTCGAGTAACTCGAAATCTCGATTGACCGACCTCCATGGGAGTCGGCGTCGCAAACCGGGATACGCCACGGCCAATGTCGCGAAAGGATGCATGTTCAAAATCCTCGGTATCACCTCGCGTAATTCCGTGAGACGAGCCGGGTTGGTGGCACCGATGACAGCGCGCAAGATAACTTCTAATGTGATCTGCTCCAGCCGTCGCGCGACCGGGAATTCGCGAGCTAGCGGCCAACTGCAGACATTCGCGGCAGTCACTTCCATGATCATGTCGGTGTGACGAGCGACGGCGTCGCGGCCCAATCCGATCAACAGCAACCGGCGCCAGTCTCGATGTGGGTCGCCGTCCAGCACCAGCAGGGAATTGTCACCCAGCAGCCCCCTTAACACCGCATTTGCTTCACCGGCGCGATAAGAGCACTGGTCGCCGGTAAATACCTCTTTTATGTCTTGCGGATCGGCCAGGAACACCACTGGGCCCAGGGACGTAACTTTTAGAGTGAACGCTTTACCGTAGCGGCGTTCACAAGCAGCCACGAAACGTGGCCAGTAAAAACGCAACAGAATTGATTGAACAAGCGTAGGCAGCCGTGGACCTGGTGGCAGCTGTGCCTTCACGGGCTCGGGGTTACGCCAGTCGTGTCATTTGTTTGCGTCGGCGCATTGTTGGGGGTCGTAGGTATTGCGGTGCCTTGCGGCGCAAATATTGGGACGTTGTCGAACATTTCCGGATGCTCCGCAAGGACAGGCAACAACGTTTCGACCAGCCTGTCTTTGTCATTGTTCAGTTGTGAAACGAATGTTGGCGCTGCCGCGCTGATCAACTGATCGACCAGCCACGGCGATAGCGGATAAGCATTATTCTCATCCCGAGTCGGCCCGATTGCGGCGTCCGCAATGGCAGGTTGGCCCATGTCGCGGAGAGCCTGCTTCACTGGCAGATCGATTTGGTCCGGCAACACAAGATGGCGAACGTTGCCGTCTTGACTAACCAGATAGGACGGATCGGCCAAATTGATATCTGGGTTAAAATAGGCTAAATGTGAATAAGCGGTGCCGCTTACACTATTTAGCGCCGCCAGAGGATGCGATACGGGATTTATCGTCGAATGTGCGAGGCCGTCATATCTGTCGGTGACGACGGTCTTCCGGTATTTGGTCTGCACCGGTTGCCGAACGGTGTAGCCGATCGATTGTAAATAGGTACCTGGGGGAACCATTTGCGAAAGTCCGTCATCGATATTGCCCACCGTGATCAACGACAGTTCGTCGGCCGGCGGTCCGTTCGGATCCTTGCTCAGGCGCTCTGCCGCTTCTTCGACAACGGATGCTCCGGCCGAATACCCGACGGCTATCTTTGGACCTGGAGTCTGCTTGATTTGCTCAGCCAGTCGATCGGCCGCACTGGAAACAGACGCGTCCAAGGGTTGCGGATTATTCGGTGTCAACACGCCGGCTGCTCCACTGAAAGGCGCTACGAGGCACTCGTTGCCACTACCGCTCTTGCAGAGGTAACCACCGAGGATCGCTGGCATGTATACGCCGTTTTGGGCACCGGGAAAGGCTTGGACATCGGCCCCCCCGACCATCAGGACCGTATCGGCGTTCGCCGTTGCTGGGCCGTACATCGCAAAGATCCCAAAGCCTACGGCCGCCGTGAATACGCCCAGGCCTGCGCGTATCGTCGCTGTGTTAATGACTCCCCCAATGTGGGCACCTTGGAGGGCGCCGGATGTGCCAGTCACTATTCGACTGCAGTTTGCTGGTTGGAAAATTACTTTAGCCCAGGTTCGGGCAGTGCCTGAAGGTGCCCAAGTGGGGTCCAAAATAAACCCAACATGGGCGGGATGTCCGCGATCGGCACGAGCCACACCCACGCTCACCTGCGTGCACAAATTGGAGCCGCCTAGGAGAATCGAACTCCTGACCTATTCATTACGAGTGAATCGCTCTACCGACTGAGCTAAGGCGGCGTGACCGGCGATGAGCGCTTGCGCGAAGAGCCATTCGGCCGGGCCGAGAATGAAGTCTACTATCCAGGCCGTAACGCCTGCCCGACGGTGGCGACCATGGCGTCGACCGCGAACTTTGGCTTGACGTTCATCGCAAGAGCGTCGCGGCACGCAAGTACCGCCTCGATGCACCGCAGCAGACTCTCCTGGGAGGCGTGCGCGGCCAGTGCCGCGATCCGGTCGGCCATGTCGGGATGGCTCACCGCCACGCCGCCGGCCCCGCTGGCCGCCATCAGGGCGTCGCGGAAATAGGTCGCCAGGTCGATCAGCGAACGATCAAGGGCGTCCCGCTCGGCGCGGGTCCTGCGTGATTTCTGGCGTTGCTCCAGGGCTTTGAGCGCACCGGCCGACCCGCGCAACGCGCCGGCGGTGCCCTTACCGGTGCCTCCCGCACCCAGGGCGACCTGCAATTCCTCGGCTTCGGTCTCGTTGCGCCCGGTGGTCAGCGCTTCGGCTTCCGTCTTGGCGGCCGCTACCAGTTCCTCGACCGCCGCGTAGGCGCGCGAAGGGGTAGCCGCGTCGCGGGCCATGCCCAGCGCGCGGATACGACGGTCCCGGGCCTCCGGGTCGGTGGCCAGCCGCCTCGCCCGCCCGACATGCCCGCCACTGACCGCGGCGGCCCACCTGGCGTCCTGGAGCCCCAGCCCGTCGCTGTCCACCAATACCTGTGCGATCTCCTCAGCCGAGGGGGTCACCAGGGCCACGTGCCGACACCGGGATCGCAGCGTGATCGCGATGTCCTCCGGATCCACCGATGGCGCACACAGCAGGAACACCGTTGCCCGCGGCGGCTCCTCGACAACCTTGAGCAAGGCATTGGCCGCGCCCTCGGTGAGCCGGTCGGCGTCCTCGATGACGACGATCTGCCAGCGGCCGGTGCTCGGGCGGCGCGAGGCGGTGGCCACGATGGCGCGCATCTCGTCCACGCCGATCGAGAGACCCTCCGGAACGATCCGCCGGACATCGGCGTGTGTGCCGGCCATTGTGGTCGTACAGGACCGGCACTGGCCGCACCCTGGAGCGCCCTCGCCGGTGCATTGCAGGGCCGCCGCAAAGCACAGCGCGGCCACCGAACGGCCCGATCCCGGGGGCCCGGTGATCAACCAGGCGTGAGTCATCGACCCGACTTCGTCGGCACCGTGAGCAGAATCACCCCGTGCGGCCCGGGCGGCAGCCACCAACTCAGACTCCACCGTGCTTTGGCCGACCAGCCGCGTGAATACCCCGGACATCGCTTGCCAACCCTAGTCCCCGGTACGGACACAGCAGGTCGGGGCCGTTCACAGACTTAGGGATCGGTCCAGCCCGACGGCTACGGTTAGCGGGTGAGTACCCCGGCGGCGACGCGCGGACGGATCGGCGAATTCGTCCGCTGGGTCGCGCGCACGCCGTGGCCGGTGTTCTCGCTGGGGATCCTGCAGGCCGACATCATCGGCGCTCTTCTGGTGCTGGGCTTCCTGCGCTTCGGCCTGCCTCCGGCGGACCGCCTCAAACTGCAGGATCTGCCGGCCGGGAACCTGGCGATCTTCCTGACGTACGTGGTCGTCGCCTTCATGGTCGGCACCGCGATCAGCTTCATCCTGCTCATCCCGGTGTTCCGCTGGCAACGACGCGACGCACTGCTCACCGACGACGCCCCGGAAGTCACCGAGCAGGCCCGGCTGCGGGCCCTGAAGATGCCCGGCTACCGGTCGACGATCAGCATGGCCCTCTGGCTGCTGGGGGCGGTGGTGTTCATCAGCGCCAGCTGGCCGGTCGCCAGCCACGCGGCACCGGTCGTGGCGATGGCCACCCTCGGCGGTGCCACCGCCACCGCGATCATCGGATACCTGCAGTCCGAACGGGTGCTGCGCCCGGTCGCGGTGGCCGCACTTCGCGAAGGTGTGCCGGAGAACTTCCACCGGCCCGGTGTGGTGCTGCGTCTGGTGCTGGCGTGGGTGCTCTCCACCGGCGTGCCTCTGCTGATGATCATCCTGTCGATTTCGGCCAGCAAGTTCTCCCTGCTGGACTCGCCTCCAGAAAGCCTGTTCACCCCGATCCTGCTGATGGCCATCGGCGCACTGCTGATCGGCCTGGCCGGCAATGTCCTGTCGGCGATGGCGATCTCCGACCCGCTGCGCCAGCTGCGGTGGGCGCTGGGCGAGGTGCAGCGCGGGAACTACAACGCGCACATGCAGATCTACGACGCCACCGAGCTGGGCCTGCTTCAATCGGGCTTCAACGACATGGTTCGCGAACTCAGCGAGCGACAGCGGATGCGAGATCTGTTCGGCCGCTACGTCGGTGAGGACGTCGCCCGTCGCGCACTTGAGCGCGGGACCGAACTCGGCGGCCAGGAGCGCGATATCGCGGTGCTCTTCATCGACCTGGTGGGCTCCACCCAACTCGCTGCGACGCGCCCGCCCGCCGAAGTCGTCGGCCTGCTCAACGAGTTCTTCCGGGTGGTGGTGGACGCCGTGCTCAAGCACGGCGGGTTCGTCAACAAGTTCCAGGGCGACGCGGCCCTGTGCATCTTCGGCGCGCCGATCGAGCACCCCGACGCCTCCGGCGCGGCGCTGGCGGCCGCGCGCGAACTGCACGACGAACTGGTGGCGGTGCTCGATCAGATCGAGTTCGGCATCGGAGTGTCCGCCGGTCGCGCCATCGCCGGCCATATCGGCGCGCTGGCGCGCTTCGAGTACACCGTGATCGGCGACCCGGTCAACGAGGCCGCCAGACTGACCGAATTAGCCAAAACCGAATCGGGGCACGTGCTGGCTTCGGCGATCGCCGTCAGCGGGGCACTGGATGCCGAGGCCCTGTGCTGGACGGTCGGCGAAATCGTGGAACTGCGCGGCCGTGCCGCACCCACCCAATTGGCGCGGCCGGTCCATCTGGTCGCGCCCGCCGCGACACCCGGAGTGCCCGCGACGTCGTGAGCTGAGCCGCTCGGCCTTCTTGGCGGCCCCCGGCCGCTCAGGCCTTCTTGGCGGCCTTTTTGGCGGCGGCCTTCTTCGCCGGCGCCTTGCGGGGTGCAGCCTTCTTGGCGGTGCGTTTGACCGGACCGCGGGCGCGACGATCGGCAAGCAGTTCGGAGGCACGCTCGTCGGTGATCGTCAAAACGTCGTCGCCCTTGCGCAGGCTTGCATTGGTCTCACCGTCGGTGACGTACGGGCCGAACCGGCCATCCTTGATCACCATCGGCTTACCCGTCGCGGAATCGTTCCCCAGTTCGCGCAGCGGCGGGGCGGCAGCGCCCGTACCGCCACGACGCTTGGGCTCGGCGTAGATCTTGAGCGCATCGTCGAGGCCGATGTCGAAGATCTGATCCTCCGAGGCCAGCGAGCGGGAATCGGTGCCGCGCTTGAGATATGGGCCGTAGCGGCCGTTCTGGGCGGTGATCTCATCGCCGTTGGACGGGTCGACCCCGACCAGTCGCGGCAGCGACAGCAGCTTCAACGCATCCTCGAGGGTAACCGTCTGAAGGTCCATCGACCGAAACAGCGAACCCGTCCGCGGCTTAGGCCCGGTCGGCTTCTTGGCCTTCTTGGCCGCAACGCCGCCGTCGTCGTCCGGCGGCGGGGGCAGCACCTCGGTGACGTACGGGCCATAGCGGCCGTCGCGAGCGACGATCTCGTGGCCGGTCTCCGGGTCGACACCGAGCACCCGGCCTTCCTGCGGTGTGGCGAAAAGGGTCTCGGCCAATTCCAGGGTGAGCTCGTCGGGAGTGATTTCGTCGCTGAGATTGGCCCGCTGCGGAGTGGGTTCGCCGTCCTCGCCGGTGATCATCCGCTCCAGGTACGGGCCGTTCTTGCCGACTCGCACGTAGATCGGCCGGCCGTGCTCGTCATCGAACAGGGTGATCGAGTTGACCTCCCGGGCGTCGATTCCCTCAAGGTTCACCCCCACGAGTTTCTTCAGACCGCCGGCCCGGGCGATCGAGTGCGGGACACCGTGCTCGCCGCCGAAGTAGAAGTTATTCAGCCAGTTGGTGCGATGCTCGTGGCCTGAGGCGATCTCGTCGAGTTCGTCCTCCATGGCAGCGGTGAAGTCATAGTCGACCAGCCTGCTGAAGTGCTGCTCAAGCAGTCCGGTCACGGCGAAGGCCACCCATGACGGAACGAGGGCGCTGCCCTTCTTGTGCACGTAGCCGCGGTCCTGGATCGTCTTGATGATCGAGGAATACGTTGAGGGACGGCCGATTCCGAGTTCCTCGAGCGCCTTGACCAACGAGGCCTCGGTGTAGCGGGCGGGTGGATTGGTGGCGTGGCCGTCGGCGGTCAGACGTACGGCATCCACCCGTTGGCCCTGGCGCAGCTGCGGCAGCCTGCTCTCGGCGTCGTCGGCTTCGCCGCCCGCGAGTTCGTCGACGGTCTCGACGTAGGCCTTGAGGAAACCCGGGAAGGTAATGGTGCGACCGCTGGCGGCCAGGGTCGCCTCACGCCCGTCTGCGGCGCTGCCGGTGATGCGCAGGCTCAGAGTGGTGCCGCGGGCATCGGCCATCTGCGAGGCGACGGTGCGCTGCCAGATCAGTT
>JBAXUD010000539.1:0-2448 GCA_037129875.1 Mycobacteriaceae bacterium | reverse complement strand
ACCACGCCGATGAACAACCAGATGATGGCCGTGGACACCTTGCGCGCGGCGCTACCGGCAGGCGGGGCCTGCGGAATGCCGCGGGGCATCAGGAACAGCATCACCGCGACGTAGATCATCACGATGGCGAAGGTGACGAATGCCCATGTGTAGAGGTGCAGGCGCAGGAACGGCTCGCCGTAGCCGGGATCGCCGGGCAGGATATGCAGTTCTATCTGACGGACCGATACCGAGGCGCCGGCCAGCACACCGATGAGGCCGAGTCCCAGGCCCTGGGCGTACCGCGCCGTGGTCAGCAGCCCGCGCCGGGCCTGCATGATGATGAACAGCGCCCCGAGCGTGGACAGGATCATCCCGTAGCGCTGCAGCATGCACAGCGGGCAAGGGAACTCGCCCTTGACGAACTGGATGAAGAAGGCGCTCAGCATGACCACCGTGTAGGCCAGCACCCACGCGTGCAGGCCCCAGTAGGTGATGAATCCCCACACCCCGCCGCGCTGCTCCGCAGGCTCCTCGACGACCCGGGTCTCCTCGATCACGACCTCGGCCATCAGAAGCTCAGATCCAGGACGGAGGTGACGTGGAAGCGGAACAACCCGATCATGGCGGCCAGCCCGACGAACCACAGCGTGAGGATCAATCCGCGATTGGCGCCGCGCCAGATCAGCAGCGCGACGGCAAAGAGCAGGATCATGATGAGAATGTCCACGGCGGAAACAGTAAGCCGCCGTGGTGCTCCAGGGGCGGTTGTTACGTTAATTAGCCCACAAAGCGAAGCCCGCTGCGGTCGGCCGTAACGGCCGGGCAGCGGGCTTTTCGCCTGACGTGACGGATCAGCCGGGGAAGATGTGGACCCAGTCCACCAGCAACTGGCAGGGGTAGATGCCGGGCGAGGCATCTTTGCCGCCGGTCCCGCCGACGGCGAGATTGAAGACGGGCCTGAGCACGAATCCCGGGTCGTTGAACGCCCAGTCGTCGATGGAGAACGCGGGAACCGTGAAGTAGGGCTCCATGCCCGGCTGGTAGTCAGCGTAGAAATACATGCCGGACTGGTTCCACGTAACCCGCCAGCGGTGCCACTGGTCGTCGACGGGGAACGGCATGGTGGCGAAGGAGGTGCCGTCGAGGCGGGCGTGCAGCGTGGTACCGGAGGGCCACTCCATGTTGCCGTACCACTCCATGATGTCGACTTCGCCGCCCCGCTTCTTGTCCTGGTCGTTGAGCAGCCACCAGGCCGGCCAGGCGCCGGGGGTCAGGCACTCGAACTTCACCCGCGCCTCGAAGGTGTTGTTGATCGGGGCGCCGAAGTTGCCGACCACCTTCCCGCCCGTGTAGGTGTTCGACTGACTGTTACCACCGGGGTTCCGCGTCGCGCGGATTACGAGGTTCGAGTTTCCGTCCAGGAACACGTGCTCCTGGTCGGTGCTGTACTCGCCCATGTTCTCGGGCCGGTCCCAGAACACCGGCTTCTTGATCATTTCGCGGCGCGGGACCATGGTCCACAACGCCGGATTGGGCGGTGCGCCGGCCGGGCCGTCGAATTCGTCGCCCTGGAAGCCGGGAGGCGCGGCGGCCTCGGGCGGCGGCGGACCGGGAGGCGGAGGGAACCCCGGGGGCGGAGGCGGACCGGCGGGCGGCGCCGGCGGCAGCGGAGGCTCGGGAGCCATCGGATTGGCTCCGGCCGTCGGTGTGGGAACGGCCACGACGGCGAGGCCGAGACCTGCCATCATCATCGCGCTGCGACGATCCATCTTGGGCATGGCAGCTACTTTAAAGGCCAATCGGCGTAGTGCCGAATACGACCCGAGTTATCCCGGCGCGGCGGGGTACGCCTCAACGGCTCAAAACGCCGTCTCAGCTGGGAAAACAGCGGAGCGCCGTCGAGGCGGTCAGTTGACCGGGAAGCAGACCGCCACAAACGGGATCGGCGGGCAGATCGAGATCGGCGGCAGCGGCGGGGCCGGGGGCGCCGGCGGCGGGGCGGCATCCCACCCGGCGGGTGCCGGTGCGACGACGCACATATTCGACGGTGCATCAAACACCGTGCCTGGACCGCACTCGGCGGCATTGCTGACAGCCGGAACAAGCCCGGCCACACCGGCGAATGTGACGAGAGCGGCCGGCAGAACAGCGGCCGCATACCCGACAGTTGCGTTCATCAGGTCTTCCTCACGTTGTCCCGACCCGGTCCCGATGGTTCAGGCTATCGCCGTCGGCCGGCCGGTACCGCCGTTCACAAGGTCTTTTAGCCCAAAGCAGACGAGGGATTCGTCGCAGGCACTCAGCGACGTTCGTCGCGCCAAGTGCACGCCGGTAGGGCAGAGTGTCCTCACACCTCTGCAGACCAAGGAGCGCCATGACCGCCCTGCGCCGAAAAGCCGCCGTCGTCGCCATCACCGCAGTCACCGCAGCCGGCATTGCCGGATGCGGCGGCGCCAAGAATGCGGG
>JBAXUD010000538.1:0-2453 GCA_037129875.1 Mycobacteriaceae bacterium | reverse complement strand
GTGAAGAACTGATCGACTTTGACACTGCCGACCACACAGAGCCGGATACGCCGATCCTCACCAGCCGACTCGAACGCTGCCGGAGACATGTTCGCAAAGCTACCCTCGAGGAATCATGAAGAGTTCGGCGCTGGGCGCTCTCGTCCTAGTCGTGGCGCTGGCGACTGCGTCGCCGGCCGCGGCGGCCCCGAACACTCGCTGCAAGTTGACCGCTCCTGTTCAGGAAGTGTCCAGCGTGACCCAGATGCCGGCGGCGCTGCGCACCCTGATTTCGCCGATCGCGGACGTCGGCGCACCCTTCAACAGCACCGACGCGGTCACCGATCCGTCCCTGCCGTTTCGGCGGATGATCCGCGCCGGCCACCTCGGCGACGACTGGTTCGTCTGGTA
Source organism: Mycobacteriaceae bacterium (assembly GCA_037129875.1). Taxonomy (GTDB): domain Bacteria; phylum Actinomycetota; class Actinomycetes; order Mycobacteriales; family Mycobacteriaceae; genus Mycobacterium. The sequence goes on along the minus strand of JBAXUD010000538.1, from coordinate 2,063 downwards.
TGAGCACGGTGGTATCACGTACTTCTGGCAGGCCGTCGTCGCCCGGGTTTCCGGCGGCGGTGCCGACGTCACAACGCTGGCGAACGCTGGCACGATCTCCGACACGCTGTGCACGCTCACCGACGGGGTCTACGCGGGCCGGGTGCCGCCCTATCCCGACGGCACGTGGGCCGCCAGCGGCTATTAGGTGCACTCCCCACCTGCCGGTTGGTGGGGAGACCGATACCCTGGGGTGATGAGCGTGCAGGCGGCTTCTGTTTCGGAGGGCAGGAGCGCAGCGACCGGGGAATCGGTCGAGGATGTGAAGGGTCAGGTGCACGATGCGGCGCGTCGAGCCCGGCTCGCCGCGCGCACTCTGGGTTCGCTGACCACGACCGCGAAGAACCGGGCGCTGCACGCCGCCGCCGACGCGGTGCTGGCCCACACCCACCAGATCCTGGCCGCCAACGCCGAGGACATCGAGGCCGCCCGGGCCGCCGGCACCGCCGAGGCGATGCTAGACCGCCTCGCCCTCAACCCGCAACGGATCGACGGCATCGCCGCGGGTCTGCGCCAGGTCGCCGGACTGCCCGACCCGATCGGCGAGGTGCTGCGCGGGCGGACCATGCCCAATGGGCTGCGGGTGCGCCAGCAACGGGTGCCCCTGGGCGTGGTCGGCATGGTCTACGAGGGCCGGCCGAACGTCACCGTCGACGCGTTCGGGCTCACGCTCAAATCCGGCAATGCCGTTCTCCTGCGGGGCAGTTCGTCGGCCGCGAACTCCAACGCCGAACTGGTCACCGTGTTGCGCGGCGCGCTGTGCGGCGAGGGGCTGCCCGAGGATGCCGTGCAGTTGCTGCCCAGCGCCGACCGCTCCAGCGTCACCCACCTGATCCAGGCCCGCGGACTGGTCGACGTGGTGATCCCGCGTGGCGGTGCCGGCCTGATCGAGGCGGTCGTGCGCGACGCCCGCGTGCCCACCATCGAGACCGGTGTCGGCAACTGCCACGTCTACGTGCATTCGGCCGCCGACCTCGACGTAGCCGAGGCAATCGTGTTGAACGCCAAGACCCGTCGGCCCAGCGTCTGCAACGCCGCTGAGACATTGCTGGTGGATTCCGCCATCGCGGGCGGCGCGGTGCCCCGACTCACCGCAGCCCTGCAGCAGGCAGGTGTCACCGTGCACGACAACCCGACCGAAGAGGAACTCCGTGCCGAGTTCCTCTCGCTGGACATCGCGCTGGCGGTCGTCGACGGCCTGGATGCCGCGATCGACCACATCAACACCTACGGCACCGGGCACACCGAGGCCATCGTCACCACCGATCTGGCTGCGGCGCAACGCTTCACCGAACTCGTCGACGCCGCCGCCGTCATGGTCAACGCCTCGACCGCCTTCACCGACGGCGAGCAGTTCGGCTTCGGCGCCGAAATCGGCATCTCCACCCAGAAACTGCACGCCCGCGGACCGATGGGCCTGCCGGAACTGACCTCGACCAAGTGGATCGTCTTCGGCGACGGTCACATCCGGCCCGCCTGAGCACTGGAGACAATCGTGACCACCACCCCCGCTCGTTCCGCGCCGCTGTTCGCCGACATCGCCGATGTCACGGCCAAGCTGACCACCACCGGCTACCTGCCCGACACGGCGACGGCCACCGCGGTGTTCCTGGCCGACCGCCTCGGCAAGCCGCTGCTCGTCGAGGGCCCCGCCGGCGTCGGCAAGACCGAACTGGCCAGGGCTGTCGCGCAGGCCACCGGCTCGGAACTCGTTCGGCTGCAGTGCTACGAGGGCGTCGACGAGGCCCGCGCGCTCTACGAGTGGAACCACGCCAAGCAGATCCTGCGGATCCAGTCCGCCACCGGGACCGACCACGACTGGGAGCGCACCAAGGATGACGTCTTCAGCGAGGAGTTCCTGCTGTCCCGGCCGCTGCTGACCGCGATCCGTCGCACCGGGCCCACGGTGCTGCTGATCGACGAGACCGACAAGGCCGACATCGAGATCGAAGGCCTGCTGCTGGAGGTCCTCAGCGACTTCGCCGTCACCGTCCCCGAACTGGGCACCATCACCGCCACCCGCA
>JBAXUD010000537.1:0-2456 GCA_037129875.1 Mycobacteriaceae bacterium | reverse complement strand
CGGGTCGGCGGGTTCACCGTCGAACGGATCGGCACCGGCCAGATGAGCGAGTGCTACCGGGTGAACCTCACCTACGACGACGGGGACGGCCCGGCTTCGGTGGTGCTCAAGGTCGCCGCCAGTAATCCGATGAGCCGCGGGACTGGTCAGGCGCTGGGACTCTACGAACGCGAGGTGCGTTTCTACGCCGACCTGGCTCCCCGGCTGGTGGCAGAAGGCGGCGGCCCCATCGCGCACTGCTACCACGCCTCCTACGAACCCGAGACCGGCGTGTTCAGCCTGCTGCTCGACGACGCCGCCCCCGCCGAGGTCGGTGACGAAATCCGCGGCGCCACAATCGAAGACGCGAAGATGGCGCTGACCCAGCTGGGCCGCCTGCACGCGCCGCTCATCGGCAACGAGACGCCTGCCGACGCGCCCTGGCTCACCAGTGAGACGCCGATGAATCAGGCACTGATCACCGGACTGTTCAACGGCTTCGTCGAGCGCTACGGCGAGGCCATCAAACCCGAGCAGCGACTGGTCTGCCAGAAGCTGGTCGAGCGCTTCGACGCCCATCTCGCGCAGGAGGCCGCGCCCGAACGGGTCAGGGGCCTGGTGCACGGCGACTACCGGCTGGACAACATCCTGTTCGGCCGCCCGGGGTCGCTGCGTGACCTCACCGTGGTCGACTGGCAGACCGTCACCTGGGGCCCGGCGTTGACCGACGTCGCCTACTTCCTGGGCTGCGCGCTGAGAACCGAGGACCGTCGCGCCCACTATGACGAGCTGCTGGCCGCCTACTACGAGGGACTGGGCGCCAACCCGCCGGTCACCCTCGAACAGGTTCGCGACGGTGTCCGGCGACAGAGTTTCTTCGGCGTGATGATGGCCATCGTGTCGTCGATGCTCGTCGAGCGCACCGAACGCGGCGACGCGATGTTCCTCACCATGGTGGACCGCCACAGCAGCCACGTCCTGGACACCGGAGCGCTCGACGTCCTGCCGGTGGCCGCCGACAGCGAAGCGCTGCAACCGGATCCGGCCGACGAGGCGGCGCACACTCCGGGGCAGGAGCCGCTGTGGAGCGAGAGCTGGTACTGGGACTTCGCCGACCCCGAGCAGGGCATCGGCGGCTGGATCCGGCTGGGGCTGGTGCCCAACCAGAACCTGGCCTGGATCAACGCGCTGATCTGCGGCCCGGACATTCCGACGGTTGCCCTGCTGGACTTCCATGCACAGCTGCCGGAGAACCCCAACGACATCCGCAGCGCCGATATCGAAATGCGCCATGCCGCAATGGTTCCGATGCAGGAGTACCGGGTCTCGGTGAGCGGCCCGGCGCAGGCCTACGACGACCCGTCGGCGCTGCTGCGGGGCGAACTCGGCCGGGCAGGCGACCTCGGAATGGATTTGGCGTGGACGACCACCGGCACCCCCTACGCCTACCGGATCGCCACCCGCTACGAAATCCCGTGCACCGTCTCCGGAACCGTGACCGCCGACGGCTGCACCTACCAGTTCACCGCCGTCCCGGGGCAGCGCGACCACTCCCACGGCGTCCGCGACTGGTGGAGCATGGACTGGGTCTGGAGTGCACTGCACCTCGACGACGGCACCCATCTGCACGGGGTGGACCTGCGAATCCCCGGAATGCCGCCGGTCAGCGTCGGCTACATCCAGCCGCCGGGCCAACCGGTGATCGAGACCACGGCAGTCACCGCGGACGCGACACTGGGCGCAGACGGCCTGCCGGAGGCCACCACACTGACGATGGAACCCGGGCCGCTCACCGCAACCATCGACGTCCGCGGCCACGCCCCGGTGCGTCTGGTCGCCCCCGACGGCAGGGTCAGCTTCTTCCCGAGAGCCTGGGCGGCGGTGCAGACCGCCGACGGCCGCCACGGAGTGGGCTGGCTGGAGTGGAACACCAACCAGAAAGGGTGAAGCAACTCTTAGGTCTTGACCACCTGTGTGCCGCCGGCCATCTCGTCGTGCTTGCCCTGCTTGGTGGGGCTGTTCTCGATCGTCACCGCGATGTAGACCCATGCGGCCAACGACAGAATGCCACCCAGGCAGGGGATGAGATTGAGCAACAGGAACGCGTTGCGAGTGGCGGCCTGCTGCACGGTCGGCTTGGGGGCACCACCGGGGCCGTGGACCCGCAGGCCGAGCAGGGCCTTGCCGGGCGTGCGACCCATCTGGGATTCGAACAACGCGAAGTAGGCGAAGGTCAGCAGACCACCGAAGATGCCGGCCACATAGAACCGGGTGTCGCTGTCGAACAGCATCGACAGCAGGCCCGCCACGATCCCCACGGCGAACGCATCGATCAAGCGTGCGCCGAGCCGGATCCACAGACCGCCGGGACTGCCGAAGCCGACCGGGGGAGTGCCCGGGAAGTAGCCGCCGGGGGCGCCGTACGGATTGGGCACCGGCGTGTAGCCGGCAGGCGGAGGTGGGGCGTAGCCCGGGGG
>JBAXUD010000536.1:0-2461 GCA_037129875.1 Mycobacteriaceae bacterium | reverse complement strand
GCGGCGAGACGACGGTCGTCGACGGCGGCTCGCTCGACACCTCTCCCGGCCTACCGGAGGCTGCCGCAACCGCCCGGCAGATCATCGTCGTGGTCATGCTGGGACGAGACCTTGCCGAGAGCGTGCGGATCGTGGCTCAGTTCGCCCGGTCCGCGAGGGTTCCGGTCTCAACCGTTCTCACCCGCCGACGGGTTTGGTCACCCAACAGCGGCAACGCGAAAACGCGACTCAGCCGTTGACAACGGCGACCGGCGAGCCGTCCAGCGTCCAGTCGGAAGTCGTGTAATCACCGGCAGGCGCATCGGAGGTCAGCAGGGGCAGGCTCGATTGGCTGACGTGAATCCTGTTGAGCGATATGCCTTCAACGCGGCCACCGCCAAGGACGATAGCGACGTTCCTTTCAGCTGACGGCGTGGTGTCAACGATGTCCAGCTCCGATATCGCCACATTGCGCACGTACTTGCCCGCATTGCCCGCGTACACCAGAACGGCGCCCTGGATGATATCTGGGTTCGTATTCGCCCTTGTCACTCTGCCGGCGGCGACGGTGACATCGGCGACCGATTCGGTGAAATAGGGCTGTCCCTCTGACGCGATGTAGATCCCCGCCGAATTGGTATTGGCAACATCGAAGTCGCGAATGGCAATTTTGCTGCCGCCCACGACCGTGATACCCCGCCCCCACCGGGTGCTCGCCACGTGGACCTGGCTGATGTTGATGTCACGGCACAGCTCCGAGTCCGCGGAGTAGGACACCACAGCCACGGCATCGTCACCGGTTTGGTCGGCAGTCACGTTGACGACTTGTCCGTTCCGGCTGCCGGCGGTCATGTGAATCCCGTCGGCCCGGGTACCGCGGATGTTCACGGAGTCGATCCTGAAGCCGTCGACCCCGGAGACGAATACGCCGGCCGCCGCCGAGCCGATGATCGTCACATGATCGAGGGTGGCCTGATTCCCGCGGAGAACGAGCTTGTGTTGGTCGAGCCCGTTCCAGCGCTTGCCTTCCGTAGGCGCCGTCAACGTCAGATTCGCGAGTTGCACACCGTCGGCCGCGACCTGCAGTGCCGACGTCTCGTCGTTGGTGGCCTGCAGCGTGGCTCCGTTACCGTCGATGCGAACACCGGGCACCCGAACGGTGAGTACGCCGCTATGTGCATAGATCCGTGGCTCGAGTACGAGGGTGTCGCCGGGCTTGAGCGCGTCGAGGCGGCCCTGCAACTCAGCGGTGCTGTCCGCTAAAGGCGAGCCGTGCGACGGTGACACCGACCGGCATCCGGCGACCGCAACCAGTACGGCCGTGGTGATGAAAGTTCTTCTGCGCATCCTTGCTCCGAGGCTCGTCCCCACCGATTCAGGGACCACGGCCAACCTTAACGCGGCTCCTGGCGACCAACACTGTGACGATCACCAGGGCGATCCACGCGTACGTCGTCCGGCCTTGAGGCCAGTAGATGTAGCGGGGCATTTCGACGAGGCCGAGGAAAAACAAAGGATACAACAACAGGCCCACGGGTCTGGCTTGGCAAAAAGCGCTATAGAGAAATCCTGCGATCAGACCGGCCACCAGGAAGAAGACGAGTCCGCCGACAGTCCCGTAGTCGATAAACGGGCCGACATAACCGCTCTGGTTGTTGAACTCGGGAGTTCCGAAGTGGTCCAGAACGCCGGCATAGATGGACTCGGTCCTGGGCCGGCCGTAGGGCGGCAGATGACCGCCCAGTCTCTCGTAGAGGCCGACCGACTCGATACCCGGCGCCACCCAGAATCCCTCGATGGTGTCGTACGGCAACCGATTCGGCCAGTTTAGATGGTCGAGGACCAGCTGCCCGTTGTTCAGCGCAGTGGTGTAGTAGCCCGCGAATCTGCTGACGGTGAACTGGGGATAGGACATGGTCGTGTGATCCCGGTAGTAGTTCCAGGACCGGAAGTACTCGAATGCCCCGAACATCACCAGCAGAGCCACCAGGGACACGATCGGAAGAAGCTGCGCCGCACGCCGCCACATGCCGCGTTGAGCGGCCATGCGGGCGGCGAGTACCACACCTACCGGGACGACCAATTCAAGAATCGCCAGCCGCTCGGAGAAGATGTACGCCCGCGGCAGGGCGAGTCCGATGACGATCAGCAGCTTTGCCAACTCGCTCCGCGAGTACTCGTTCACCAGCAGGACGGACGAGATCACGACAGCGGCGAGACCGAATTGCGTCATCGTGGTCACGCCGGGAATGGTCCCGATGGAATCTCTCAGTGGCGCACCCGAATCGTCGCTCGGTGCGAACAGGGCCGCCGGCTGAATTCCGGCTTGCGCGATGAGGAAGGCGAAACCCAGGTAGCCGGTGACGGTCAACGTCGTCAGCAGCGTGCTCGCCCTCCGCATGAGGTGAGCGGCTCGGTGGTTGAGGACAGGCCACTCGGCCGACAACGTCTCACCCGTAGCCATGATCGCGATCACGATGAG
>JBAXUD010000535.1:0-2461 GCA_037129875.1 Mycobacteriaceae bacterium | reverse complement strand
AACGATCCCGTCATGGGCGGCCGGTCGACCTCGACGGTCACATTCGGCGACGGTGGCCTCGTGTTCTCGGGCAACATCTCGCTGGACAACAACGGCGGATTCGCCTCGGCCCGCGGTCCGCTCGACCCCGAGCTCGGGCGCCGGGCAACCGGGGCGGCGACGGTGGGCGTGCGAGCACTAGGCGACGGCAAGACATACGTGTTGAAGGTGGAGACGGGGCAGCCCTGGTCCTATATCCAGCGCTTCTCCACCGAGGCCGGCGTCCGGCGGACCTACGACCTGCCCGTCGGCGGCTTTCAGCCGGTGGGCAGGTTCCTCGATCCCGTACCGAGCGCGCTGCCTCTGGACCCTTCGATTATCAGCCGGGTCTCGATCTACATCCTCGACAAACAGGAAGGCCCGTTCCAACTCGTTGTCAGTGCTATCGACACTTCAAGCTGAGGATTCCGCAGGGCGAGCGCCGATTTCGATCTTGTTAACCTCTTTTCATGCCACGAAAATTCAGTGACGAAGAAATTGAGGCGTATCTCGATAGCCGCCCATGCTGGGCGATACTGAGCACCATCGACAACGATGGATTCCCGCACACCGTGCCCCTTGGATACTTTCGCCTTGGCCGCGACATCATCATGGGTGTGCGAGATGGGACACGCAAAGTTGCCAACGTCGAAAGCAACCCGAACGTGAGTATCTTGCTCGAAGACGGATCCAGCATGGCCGATATCCGGGGGGTGATGCTCCAAGGTCACGCCCGCATCGTTCGCGAACGAAGCGAAGCACTTCAGCTCGCGAGGGAAGGTGCCCGGGCACGGGGCGTGCCGGAGCCCGAATGGCCCACTGCACCCAGACCGGGCGCCGCCTACATCCGCATGACACCCGTTAGAACAGTGTCTTGGGATTACGCAAGTTCAACGCCGGACCAGGCTTAGCTTCGCCAACCGTCGTGGAAGGCATCTGCTGCGACCCGATTTGTTGTTGCTTTCGCCAAGTTGAGCGGAAGAAGGTCGAACGCAGAGCTCTCCTATCCGTTGGTCGGCTTGTATGCAGGCACGCCCCGATCCGTCCTCAGATTTACCAGGCCGTGCGAAGATCGCCGCATGTGCGGCGGCAAGCACCACCACGTCTCTCATGCCGAGCTCAGCGCGGCGATGCCGCGCCCCATTGAAGGACAGGCTGTCGATCCGATCGCCCTTGAGCCTGTCGACGAGGTGACGGTCACCAGCCTGGTCGACAATTCCTACGACGGCCTGCTTGTTGACACCCCGGGGGTGCGCCGAGCCGGGGTCCTCCGGACTCCTCGCGTTGCGGCCGCGCAGTTCTGCGGAGGCGAAACTGTTCCCGGACTTATCGCCGAGCATGGTTTCGCCGCACCACGACCCATGGTTTCCCGACCCGTGGCACGGGAATCGGCGAAGTTGAGGTTCTCCACCGCGATCGCTACGCAATCGTTCAGTTCAGCGACATCCAACAGCTCGGTGATCGCCGCGCGAAGGTGTCCATCGCGATGGGAGGCGCGCAACTTCTTGACATCGAGGGCGATCGTGACCGGTTCACCGACAGGGTTTCCGGAAGAATCCAGAACACACGCGGCGAGATGATCCGCGTTGAGGTCGACACCGAGAACCCCCAAATTCGGCATTTCGCACCCGCACACGGGGCGCACGCGGTGCTGAAGGTCGATGCCGTCACCGTTGTGACGGTCTTTGTTGTGCCGCATGACGATTCGATCGTCGCGGTGAGCATGCATCTCGACCGGAATTGTCATAGCCCTAGGCGATCATTGAGTCGTAGTCATCATGCGGGTTCTAGGGAGTAATCGTGGAGCTTGATTGACGGGGGCATCGTGAAAGTGAAACCAGTTGCACCCCAATCAAATTACGTGGAGCATTGTTCAAGCGGCGGAGCCATAGCACCAGGTGACGAAGTCAACCCAGGTGCGACGAACTACAAGGCGTTGACGAAGCATCCTTGTCCTTCCCTCGCAACACCTCTTCGCTCCGCCGAGATCGTGCGCGATGCCATCAAAGCCAGCGGTGGCCTCGGCGAGCCGTGGTACCTCGACGGTGTGAACGCGGCGCGGGTCGGCAACTTGCTGTTCGTGATCGACGTGGACGACCTCGGCTGGGTGGTCACGGCGTACGTAATCGACGGCGGGGAGGCCGATCCGGTCGCGGTACTGGCTGCGGAGAACGGCAACCCGGTGCGGGCGCTCACCTCCTGGCTGCGGGCCGCAGCAGGCCCGATGCCCTGGCAGCGCGTCAAGCCGGGCGTGTACCGCTCCGGCGCGTATCTCGTCGGGCAGCTTGATACCGGCGAATGGTTCGCGGAAGGGCCGGGCGTGGATCGGTGCTTCGACCACAAGCACGACGCACAAGCTGCGTGCGCGGCCGCACGTAGTTACACCGCCACGCTGCCGGCGAGTGCCAGGCGCCGCCAGGGCGCCGCGGTGTAGTTCACCGCC
>JBAXUD010000534.1:0-2475 GCA_037129875.1 Mycobacteriaceae bacterium | reverse complement strand
CTGCGGGCCATCCATCTCGCCGAGAGTGAGAAGGAGCGCGAGCGCGCCCGGGAGCGGCTGACCTTCGACGAGGCGGTCGGCCTGCAGTGGGCACTGGTTCAGCGCCGCCACGGCGAACTGGCCGCCTCAGGGCCGCCCGCGCACAAGTGCACCGGAGCGCTGCTGGACTCGTTGGAAGCCCGGTTGCCGTTCGAGTTGACTGCCGGCCAGCGAGAGGTGCGGGCCGTCATCGAGGAGGAGCTTGCCGGAACCAAACCGATGCACCGGCTGCTGCAGGGCGAAGTGGGCTCCGGAAAGACGATCGTATCGGTGCTGGCGATGCTCCAGATGGTCGACGCCGGATACCAGTGCGCGCTGCTCGCGCCCACGGAAGTCCTTGCCGCCCAACATGCCCAGTCGATCCGGACGGTACTCGGGCCGTTGGCGATGGCCGGCCAACTGGGCGGCGACGAAGGCGCCACCCGGGTGGCACTGCTGACCGGGTCGATGACCGCCGGCCAGAAACGCGAGGTGCGCGACGACGTCGCCTCCGGAGCGGCCGGCATCGTGATCGGCACCCATGCGCTGCTCCAGGACGCCGTCGACTTCCACCGCCTCGGTCTGGTTGTGGTGGACGAACAGCACCGCTTCGGCGTCGATCAGCGAGATCGCTTGCGCGCCAAGGCCCCCGAAGGACTCACCCCGCACCTGCTGGTGATGACGGCAACACCGATACCGCGAACCGTTGCGCTGACGGTGTACGGCGATCTGGAGACCTCCACACTGCGTGAGCTCCCGCGGGGACGCCAGCCGATCGACACCAGGACAGTCTTCGTCAGCGAGAAACCGCGGTGGCTGGACCGGGCTTGGGAGCGCGTCGCCGAGGAGGTCGCGCAGGGCCGCCAGGCCTACGTCGTGGCCTCCCGTATCGACGACAACGACAAGACAGATGCCGAGCAGAACGGACCGCCGCCGATCCCCGTTGTCACGCTCCACGAGCACCTTCGGCACGGGCCGCTGTCCGGGCTGCGGCTGGGACTGATGCATGGGCGCCTGCCGGCCGAGGAGAAGGACGCGGTGATGGCGGCTTTCCGCGCCGGGGAGATCGACGTCCTGGTCTGCACCACCGTCATCGAGGTGGGCGTCGACGTGCCCAACGCGACGGCGATGGTGGTGATGGACGCCGACCGGTTCGGCATCAGTCAGTTGCACCAGTTGCGCGGGCGCGTCGGCCGCGGTGCGCACCCCAGCCTGTGCCTGCTGGCCACCGGGCTGCCGCCGTACTCCAAGGTCGGCGAACGGCTCGAGGCGGTGGCCGCCACGCAGGACGGCTTCGCCCTGGCCGAGCTGGACCTGCAGGAGCGCCGTGAAGGAGATGTGTTGGGGCACAACCAGTCCGGACGCCCCACGAGGCTGCAGTTCCTGTCGCTTGCCGAGCATCACGACGTGATTCTCGCGGCCCGCGAGTTGTGCCAGGCGGTTCACGCCGCCGATCCGGACCACCCGGGAATGGCCGTCCTGGCCGGGCAGTTCACCGGCACCGATCGCATCGACTATTTGGACAAGGCGTGAAACGCGGCCACCTCCTGTGGCTGGCCGCGGGGGCGGCACTGGCCGTCATCGTCGCCGCGCAGGCGCTCAGCGGAGCAGGCGGTAGCGGCCCGACGGCGAGTGCCGGGGCGCCGACGGTCACGCCGGGCACCGATGTGCTCGCCGGAGTCAGTGTCGTACCCAGGCGCGTGCGCGGAAATGATTACCGCCGTGCGGCATTCGGCGATTCCTGGGATGACGACAACGGCGCACCGGGTGGGCACAACGGATGCGACACCCGCGACGACATCCTGACTCGCGACCTGGTGAACGTCACCTACACCCACACCAAACGCTGCCCGCAGGCCGTTGCGGCGGGAACGCTGCGCGACCCCTACACCAACGGCACTCTCGCGTTCGTGCGCGGCGAACAGGTGGGTGCCTCGGTCCAAATCGACCACATTGTGCCCCTGGCCTTCGCGTGGGACATGGGTGCCCGGGATTGGCCCGACCCGTTGCGCAAGCGTTTCGCCAACGATCCGGCCAATCTGCTGGCGGTGGCGGGGCAGGCCAACCAGGACAAGGGCGACCTGCCGCCGGGGGAGTGGATGCCTGCCAATACCGCGTTCCGGTGTCAGTACGCGATGCAGTTCATCGCGGTGCTACGCGGCTATGGCCTGCCGGTGGACGAGGCATCGGGCCAGGAATTGCGAAACGCGGCGGCCAGCTGTCCGAACAGCTGACCGCCGCGTTCGGCGTTGTTTATCTAGGCGGCGTGCTTGCCGCGTGCACCCTTGTGGGTGGCGCGGCCGCTGGCGGCGTTGTCTCCGTTGTCGGAGGCCGCGGCCTGCTTCTGCGGAGCCGGAGTCGAAACGGCTTGCGGTTCGGGGATTTCCCCCGCGGGGGCGACATCGGCGACGACGGCTTCGTCGACCACGGCCGGAGCCGGGTCCTCCACCGCTGCCG
>JBAXUD010000533.1:0-2477 GCA_037129875.1 Mycobacteriaceae bacterium | reverse complement strand
ATGGCGGCAGAGAAACTGCAGATGGCCGCCTCCGAGGCCGGCCACGAGATCAAGGTCGAGACCCAGGGCTCGATCGGTGCGGAGAACGTCTTGACCGCCGCGGACATCGCTGCGGCCGATGCGGTCATCATCGCGGCGGACAAAAACGTCGAACTCGACCGTTTCGCCGGCAAGAAAGTACTCACAGTGGGGGTCGCCGACGGCGTCTACAAACCCGCCGAACTGCTTGAACGCGCGATCAACGCACCCGTTCAAAGGGGAACCGCGGCCGTCGCGACGGATGAGAAGGTCGGCCTGGGACAGACTCTCTACCGGGCCTTGATGGCCGGCGTCTCGCCGATGATCCCCTTCGTGGTCGTCGGCGGCCTTCTCATCGCCGTCAGCCTTTCGCTGGGCGGTACCCCGGACCCCTCAGGTGGCCTGGTCGTGCCCGAGGGCACCTTCTGGTGGAAGATGCTGCAAATCGGCACCATCGGCTTCAAGATGATGATCCCGATTCTGGCCGGTTTCATCGCGATGTCGATCGCCGACCGGCCCGGGTTGGTCCCCGGCATGATCACCGGCATCGTGGCCAACACCGGAGAGCTTTACGGCTCGGAGGCGGGTTCGGGATTCCTCGGGGCGATTGTGGCCGGCTTCCTGGCCGGGTATGTGACCTTGGCGATCAAGCGCGTGAAAGTACCCAAGTTCATGGCCGGCATCATGCCGATCATCGTCATCCCGTTGTTCGCCACCGTCGTTTCCTCCCTGGCCTTCATCTACGTCCTGGGTGCACCCATCGCCGGCCTTTTCAGCGCTCTGACGAACTGGCTGTCGGGGCTGACGGGCGCTAATGCCGTCGTGTTGGGAATCATCCTGGGCTTGATGATCGCCTTCGACATGGGTGGTCCAGTCAACAAGGTGGCGTTCCTGTTCGGTGTCGGCTTGATCGCCACCGGCCAGACCGCACCGATGGGCATGATCGGCGCCGCGATCGCCGCCCCGCCGATCGGTCAGGGCCTGGCCACCGTGCTGCGCCGCACGCTGTACGACGACTCCGAGCAGGAGTTGGGCTTGGCCGCGATGTTCATGGGGTTCTTCGGAATCACCGAGGGCGCAATACCTTTCGCCGCTGCCGATCCCGCCCGTGTCATCCCGGCCAACATGGTCGGTGGGGCCGTCGCCGGCGCCACCGCGGCCCTTTTCGGTGCGACCAACGCCGTTCCCCACGGCGGTGGGATCGTCGCTGTCCTGGGAGCGGTGCACGGCATTCCCGGCTACCTGATCGCGATCGCCCTGGGTTCCATCGTCACCGCGCTGATGACCGTCGGCCTGAAGATGCGCCACCAGGCCAAGCCCGCTGAGGCGCCCGCGGCCGCGTCGCTTGGGCAGTCCGAACAGGCCGTCGTATCCGGTTCCGGTGCCGCCCAGGCCGCCACCGCCGTGGCCGTCGCCCCGGCCAAAGTTGGCCTCGCCCAGTACATCACCGCAGAGACGGTCGCTGTCGAGCTGACCGCGACCGACCGCGACGCTGCCATCGCCGAGCTGGTCGGCATCGCCGCCCGGACAGGGAAAGTCAACGATCCGGCCGCAGTGGTCGCCAGCGCGCTGGCCCGCGAGGCGACTGTGAGTACCGGCCTCGGCGACGGAATCGCGATTCCCCACGCCAAGACCGATGCGGTCTCCGAGCCGGTCGTGGTCTACGCCCGTTCACGCGCGGGCATCGACTGGTCCAGCCGCGACGGCAAACCCGCCTCGGAGCTGTTCCTGATCGCGGTGCCCGAGCAGGCCGCCGGCGACGCTCACCTGACCATCCTGGGCGCCTTGTCCCGCAAGCTGGTCAACCCGCAGTTCCGCTCCGAGCTGTCTGCCGCCGGACCGGACCGGGCCTATGAACTGCTCACAACTGTCCAGTGACGGTTAGCTGGAATTCGACTCCGCGCTGGGTGCGCCCGGGAGTCGGGGGCATCACGCAAGTGCCCGCCTCGTAGCGACAAGTCGACGTTCTCATGCGCTCGCGCCCTTGGTGTTTGACGGTTGTCGCTCCAAGGCGGGCAATAGTGCCCATCGTCATCTGTAGCGGCGCACGCTATTGATCGGGGCGCCCCTCAACGACTCGACGATCACCGGCAGACCTTCGAACTGGGCGTGAATCATCCTCCCGTCGCCCACATAGATGCCCACGTGCGATGCGTCGGGGAAAAAGATGATCACGTCCCCGGGCTGGATCTGGTCCAGCGCCACCGGCTGACCACCGGATGCCAGTGCCTGACTCGAGCGCGGCAATGTCAGCCCGGCCTGGTGGAACGCCCATACGACCAAGCCGGAGCAGTCGAAGGCATCCGGGCCGACGCCGGCCCACGCGTATGGTGCGCCGATTCGGGTCAGCGCGGCGTTCGCGACGATCGATCCCACATCGCGGTCCGGGATGGGCATGCTGCCGGGGCCCGGGGGAAGGCTCTGGGGAGTGCCCGGGGCCGCGGCAGCATGCCCATCCC
>JBAXUD010000532.1:0-2481 GCA_037129875.1 Mycobacteriaceae bacterium | reverse complement strand
TACATTCCCGACGGGGCCGTGCTGGAACCCGAAGTCGCCCAGCATGATCCGGCCCACGCGCTGTACGGCGGAGTCGACGGCATGTCGGTGATCGTCCCGATCGTCAGCCGGGCGGCCCGCTTGCTGGCCCCCGGCGGACTACTGGCGATCGAACACGACGACAGCACGGCGGCGGCCACTGTCGCGGAAATCGCGGCAGTGCCTGTTCCCGGGTCGCTTCGCTGCGCCTTCACCGACGTCACGGCGCACCGCGACCTGACCGGGCGGCCCAGGTTCGTCACCGCGCGTAGGTCCGGCGGGCAGGAGCGAAGCGAGAAGGGGATTGAGGCCGGCGGGCAGGAGCGAAGCGAGACGGGGATTGAGGCCGGCGGGCAGGAGCGAAGCGACCCGGGAAATGAGCCGGCAGCCGGAGATGCGCAGTGACGCAACTCTTCGACTGCCGTGACAACAAGAACCGATCGCACGCCATTACCGCCGCGACTTCCGCGCTCAAGAGCGGCCGGCTGGTCGTCCTGCCCACAGACACTGTGTACGGACTGGCCGCCGACGCCTTCGACAGCCCCGCCGTGGCAGCCCTGCTCGCGGCGAAGGGCCGCGGCCGCGATATGCCGGTCGGCGTGCTGGTCGGCTCCTGGCACACGATCGAGGGGCTTGTCTACTACGTCGACGACGCGGCCCGGGAGTTGATCCGCGCCTTCTGGCCCGGGGCGCTGAGTCTGGTTGTGCGGCAAGCTCCTTCGCTGCAGTGGGACCTCGGCGACGCCCGCGGCACGGTGATGCTGCGGATGCCGTTGCAGCCGGTGGCCCTGGAACTGCTTCGCGAGACCGGTCCGCTGGCGGTATCCAGTGCCAACGTGTCCGGGCAACCCCCCGCCACCACCGCGCAACTGGCCCAGGTTCAACTCGGCGCGCTGGTCGACGTCTACCTCGACGGCGGCCCGTCGCAGGAGCAGGCCGCCTCCACCATCGTCGACCTCACCGGCCCGGCGCCGCGAGTTCTGCGCGAAGGGCCAGTCAGCGCGGCGGCGATCGCCGCGGTACTCGGTGTGGATGTTGCGTCGCTGACCGGTTCGACGCCGGCCACGGGCGAGTAGCGTCGAGCGGACATGGCGGTGAACTCCTTCTTGCTGGCGCTCTCCGACCAGGGGGCAGGTGTTCCCCTGCGCGAGCTGGCGCTCGTCGGCCTCACCGCCGCGGCCGTCACCTACTTCGTGACCGGCGGGGTGCGGGTACTGGCCACCCGACTCGGTGCGGTCGCCTACCCCCGCGAGCGTGACGTCCATCTGGCGCCCACCCCCAGGATGGGCGGCCTGGGCATGTACCTCGGTGTGGTCACCGCAGTGTTCCTGGCCTCCCAGTTGCCTGCGCTGACGCGCGGATTCGTCTACTCCTCCGGCATGCCGGCAGTCGTGATCGCCGGCGGCCTCATCATGGGCATCGGGCTGATCGACGACCGCTGGGGCCTGGACGCGCTGACCAAATTCGCCGGGCAGATCACCGCGGCCAGCGTGCTGGTGACGATGGGCGTGGCCTGGGTCGTGCTGTACATCCCATTCGGATCGGTCGGCACCATCGTGCTCGATCAGGTCTCGTCGATCCTGCTGACGCTCGCCCTGACCGTCGCCGTGGTCAACGCGATGAATTTCGTCGACGGGCTCGACGGTCTGGCCGCCGGACTCGGGCTGATCACCGCGATGGCGATCTGCATCTACTCCGTCGGACTGCTGCGCGATCACGGCGGCGACGTGCTGTTCTACCCGCCTGCGGTGATCTCGGTGGTGCTGGCCGGGGCTTGTCTGGGTTTCCTTCCGCACAACTTCCACCCGGCGCGGATCTTCATGGGCGACTCCGGGTCGATGCTGATCGGCCTGATGCTGGCCGCGGCGGCGACGACTGCCGCCGGACCCGTCTCGCAGAGCGCCTACGGGGCGCGGGACGTCTTCGCGCTGTTGTCGCCGTTCCTGTTGGTCGCTGCAGTGGTTTTCGTGCCGGCGCTGGACATGCTGCTCGCGATCGTCCGCCGAACCCGGGCCGGCCGCAGTCCGTTCAGTCCGGACAAGATGCATCTGCACCATCGGTTGCTTCAGATCGGGCATTCACACCGCCGCGCGGTACTGCTGATCTACCTGTGGGTCGGACTGATCGCACTCGGTGTGGCGAGCACGATTTTCTTCGATCCGCGCTACACCGGAGCCGTCATGCTGGCGGCGATCGTGGTGGCGGTGGTGGTCACTGTGATCCCATTGCTGCGCGGCGAGAACATGCCCGACGACGACGAGCTGACAGCGTTGTACGACAGCCTTTACGACGGTAAGTAGTAGGCGGTTTTGACCCGTCTACCATGTGGTACGGTGCTGGGCGAAACCCGAGGAATCGCACGGGTTGCCGGCCTCGGCGAGGCGGTTCCGCACCGTTTTTCGTCAATTCAGACCGACACGATTGTGGGTGAACGTGTGACGACGCCAGCGCCGGATGCGCCGT
>JBAXUD010000531.1:0-2496 GCA_037129875.1 Mycobacteriaceae bacterium | reverse complement strand
GCGGCCCACCAAGGCGGAGGCGAACACCGGGTCGGTGGGGGACAGAATCGCGCCGAGCAGGAAGGCCGTCGGCCAGTCCAGGCCGACCAGGAAATGGGCCGGCACGGCGATTCCGATCATCGCCAGCGGCATGCCGAGGCCCAGCGCCCGGCCCGAGAGCCGCCAGCCTTCGCGCAGGGCCGGGACGCTGGCCCGCTGGCCGTCGGTGAACAGCACGGTGAACAGCGCGATGTCGGCGAGCACCGCGACGATCTCGTCTTCGGCGCTCTGCGTGACGATCCCGAAGCCACCGGGACCCAGCAGCGCGCCGGCCACCAGGAACAGCAGTGCGGTGGAGAGCACCGTGCGCGCCGCAATGCCGGACAGCGACACGCTGATCAGCAACACCACACCGAACGCCAGGACGAGCGCCACGCCGAACTCCCAGGTTGTCTTTGTTCCTACGTCGAGGCAATCGTGCCTGCCCGGGCGGCATCCCGGTGCGGTTCTGGGATGATTGGGGCATCATGCGAATCTGTTTTGTGCTGGGCATGCTGGGTGCCGTCGCCGTAGGGCTGGCTCCACTTGCGTCGGCGGATGTCCAGATGCTCTCGCCGTGGGACGTCGCCAACCCGGCGGTCGGGAACCTCGACCCGGCCCTGCTCATCGCGGTTCAGCGGGCCACCACCGCCGCGGCGGCCGACGGCGTCACCATGACGATCACCTCAGGGTGGCGCTCACCGGCGTTCCAGCAGCAGTTGCTCGACGACGCTATCGCCACCTACGGCAGCCTGGCCGCGGCGCGCCAGTACGTGCAGACCCCGGAGCGCTCCAGGCACGTCCTCGGGCAGGCCGTCGACATGGGCGGGGTGGGAGCCGATCAGTGGCTGATCGTCAACGGCGCCCGATTCGGCCTCTGCCAGATCTACGCCAACGAGCTGTGGCACTTCGAACTCGCCACCGACTCTGCGGGTAACTGCCCGCTGCTGCTGCCCGACGCAGCGGGATGATCGGTCGGCGCGCGGCGATGGCCGCACTCCTCGGCCTGTGCCTGCTGGCCGCGGCGCCGCCGTCGGGCGCAGACGAGCCGGAGCTGCGCATCTGCACCACTGGTGACTATCGGCCGTTGACCTTCCGCGACCCGGCAACCGGGCAGTATGACGGCATTGACATCGACATGGCCCGCGACCTCGCCGCCACTCTGGGCCGTGCACCGGTCTTCGTCGCGACGACGTGGCCCACCCTCACCCAGGACCTCACCACACCTGGGCGGTGCGACATCGCCATGGGCGGCATCTCGATCACCCCGGCCCGCCGGCAGGTCGGCGAGTTCACCGCCCCTTATCTGCCCAGCGGCAAAGTGCCGATCACCCAGAGCGCCTCCGGGGGCCGGTTCGCGACGCTCGACGCGATCAATCAGCCCGGGGTGGAGGTCATCGAGAACCCCGGCGGCACCAACGAGCAGTTCGCGCGCGAGCACTTCCCTCGAGCCGACATCAGCATCTGGCCCGACAACGCAACGATTTTCGACGAACTCGCCGCCAGCCACGCCGACGTGATGATCACCGACGCCATCGAAGCGCGCTACCAGGCGGCGCGCCATCCCGGCCTGGTCGCGGTGAACCCCGACCAACCGTTCACCGAGGACGCGAAGGCCTACTGGCTGCCCGGGGGCAGTCCGCTGCCCGGTCAGGTCGATGCGTGGCTGCAGAAGGCGATGGCCGATGGAGTTTTCGCGGGTTTCTACGACCGGTGGATGGCCTAGGGTTTCGGACTATGAACCTGCGGCCGGAAGCTTCTCGCATCACGACTGTCGACTTTCACTTCGACGTCATGTGCCCGTATGCCTACCAGACGTCGCGGTGGATCCGCGAGGTGCGTGATCTGACTGGGCTGCAGGTCAATTGGCGGTTCTTCAGCCTCGAGGAGATCAACCGCGTCGAGGGCAAGAAGCATCCGTGGGAGCGGGAGTGGTCCTACGGCTGGTCGATGATGCGCATCGGCGCGCTGCTGCGGCGCCGTTCGATGGACGATGTCGGTGCCTGGTACGAGCGCGCCGCCCGGGCTTTGCACGTCGAGGGGCACAAGCCGCACGAGAAGGCCGTCGCGCGGCATCTGCTGTCGGAGTTGGGCTTCGACCCCGGCCTGGTCGACGAGGCCATCGCCGACCCCACTACGAGCGATGAGGTGCTCGCCGACCATCAGCGGGTGGTCGACGCTGCCGGCTACGGGGTGCCGACGCTGTTCTTCCCCGACGGCCAGTGCCTGTTCGGTCCGGTGCTCATCGACCCGCCCACCGGGGACGCCGCGGTGCGCTTGTGGGACGCGGTGGTGGCCTGGACCGAATTCCCGCATCTCTACGAGCTTCAGCGGCCCAAGACCGAGGCCGACGGCCGACTGATCACCGAGACGTTCCGGCCCTATCTCGAAGCGCGCGACTGGGTTTCGATCAACCGCGGTGAGGTCATCAACTTCCCGCCCGCTGAGCGTTGAGTGCCCAACCACGCAGTCAACGTG
>JBAXUD010000530.1:0-2497 GCA_037129875.1 Mycobacteriaceae bacterium | reverse complement strand
ACTCCGGCTTACGCCCCGTTGCACACCCCGGAATCGCGGATCACGGTGCCGTAGACATTCATCGTCGCGGTGTTGGCGTTGATTTCACCCGAGGGACGTTGCCGGGCGATCCTGTCGCCGATCTGGGTGAGCTGGTACCACAGGTGGTAGAAGGAGTCACCGTTGTAGAGCGGCGAATACTGGCTCTGGTCCGGGTAGTTGGTGATGTACAGGGTGTGCACCCGCGGATCCAGGAACGCCGTGGCCTGATCCAGGTTGGACCGTAGCGCGTCGCCGGCTCCCTGCACCTGGGCCCAGACGTCATAGCTGTCGTGCAGCGCCTGCTGGAAGCCGACTACCTGCCCGCTCAGGGCGTTGTACTGAGTGTTGAACCAGTGGCAGGCTTCCCCCTGCGCGGTGACCATTTCCGGCGTGACCCGGTTCTGCCAGAGGTTGTACGGGAACACCGTGTAGTTCGGCGACCAGCCGGGGCCGGCCGCGTCGTCGGCGTGCGCAACACCGGTCAGCGGTGCGACCAATCCCGCCACTGCGCAGACCACCACGCTGACGGCGCGTCGAACGGCCCTATTCCCCTCGGCGATCATCCGACGATTATCCGAGCGGGAACCGACCACGGCGCCGGAATCGGCGAATTCCAAGGGGACTCACACGATGCTGGTGAGGAAAGCGACGGCGATTCCGAAGGCGGCGGCGAACAGGTCCTCACCCAACGCGATCGGACGGTCGCGTCCGCCATTGGCGGCGACCAACCGGGTGCGGACCTCGTAGCCCAGGACGGTGCCGATGACGGCGCCGATCAAGCCGGCCCCCAGGCTGCCCCACCGGTAACCCCACGCGGTGCCCAGCACGGCGCCGGAAAACGCGCCGGAGGCCAGCCGGACCAGGAATTGCGGTGCGGACTTGCGGCTGGGCAGCGTGGGCATCTTGTCGCTCACCAGTTCGGCGACGGCCAGGACCGTCAGGATCGCCACGGTGATCCAGTGCCCCATCCACGATGCCCACGTCCCCGAAAGATTGATCCACTGCAGAAACGCCGCCCACGCCAGGACAGCCGGCGCGGTGAAGGCACGCAGACCGGCGACCACGCCGATCAGCAGTGCCAGCGATAAGACGAGCGCGTGCGTCATGGCGTCCTCCGGTGCTAGACGGTCATCGGGACGCTAGCACGACCCCCGCGTCATCCACCCCGCTCAGAAGCGGCAGAATCGAACGTCGGAGGCCAGAATCGCCTTGGCCCCGATCGTGGCCAGTTCGTCCATGATCGCGTTGACGTCGCGGCGCGGCACCAGTGCGCGCACCGCCACCCAGTCCGGGTGGGCCAGCGGCGCGATGGTCGGCGACTCCAGACCGGGAGTGATCACGGTGGCGCGCTCCACCAGATCGCGGGGGCAGTCGTAGTCCAGCATCAGATACTGCTGACCGAAGACCACTCCCTGGACCCGTCCGGCCAGCTGATCCCGCGCGGCACGGCCGGCGTCGGCGCCGTCGGCGTCGGCGGGCAGGAGCGCAGCGACCCGGGAATCGTTATCGGCGGGCAGGAGCGCAGCGACCCGGGAATCGTTATCGGCGTCGCGTTCGATCAGCACCGCCTCGGAATCACAGAGCACCTCACCGAACGCCGCGAGGTTGTGCATCGAAAGTGTTCGGCCCGAGCCCACGACATCGGCGATGGCGTCGGCCACGCCGAGTTGCACGGAGATTTCCACCGCACCGTCCAAGCGGATCACCGTGGCGTCAATCCCCCTGGCCGCCAGGTCTTTCCGGACAAGGTTGGGGTAGGCGGTGGCGATCCGCATGCCGGCGAGGTCGGCGACCGTCCAGGTCCGCCCGGCCGGGGCGGCGTACCGGAAGCTCGACGATCCGAATCCCAGGGCCAGCCGCTCGCGCACCGGCGCGCCGGATTCAGCGGCCAGGTCGCGGCCGGTGATGCCCAGATCGAGTTCCCCCGAACCGACATAGATGGCGATGTCCTTGGGACGCAGAAAGAAGAACTCGACACCGTTGGCCGTGTCGATGACGGTCAGATCCTTGGGATCGGTGCGCCTCCGGTAGCCGGCCTCGGACAGGATCTCGGCGGCTGACTCCGAGAGCGCCCCCTTGTTGGGAACAGCGACACGCAACATGGGCTCTCTACAGCTTCCGGTAGACGTCGTCGAGGGTGAGTCCGCGGGCGATCATCAGCACCTGCGTCCAGTACAGCAGCTGGCTGATCTCTTCGGCGAGGGCCTCGCCGGGCTCGTGCTCGGCGGCCAGCCACACTTCGCCGGCCTCTTCGAGGATCTTCTTGCCCACGGTGTGCACGCCGGCATCCAGTGCCGCCACCGTGGCACTGCCGGACGGCCGGGTGCGGGCTCGTTCACCCAGTTCGGCGAACAGCTCCTCGAAGGTCTTCACGGGCTGGGATTGTTTCATGCGGCCCGCACCGCCGTCACGGCGGTTTCTGGTCCGCACCGAGCGCGACCCGCAGTTCGCGTCGGTCAAGGCCGACCTGTTCAAA
>JBAXUD010000053.1:0-12688 GCA_037129875.1 Mycobacteriaceae bacterium | reverse complement strand
CCGGCGCCTACATCTGCGGCGAGGAGACCGCGCTGCTGGACTCCCTGGAGGGCCGCCGCGGCCAGCCGAGGCTGCGTCCGCCGTTCCCCGCGGTCGCCGGCCTCTACGCCTGCCCGACGGTGGTCAACAACGTCGAGTCAATCGCCAGCGTGCCGCCGATCATGGTCAACGGCGTCGACTGGTTCAAGTCCATGGGCACCGAGAAATCGCCGGGCTTCACGCTGTATTCGCTGTCCGGGCATGTGACGCGGCCCGGTCAGTACGAGGCACCGCTGGGCATCACGTTGCGCGAACTGCTCGACTACGCCGGCGGAGTGCGGGCCGGCCACGAACTGAAGTTCTGGACGCCGGGCGGCTCGTCCACCCCGCTGCTGACCGCCGAACATCTCGACGTGCCATTGGATTACGAGGGCATGGCGTCGGTCGGCTCGATGCTGGGCACCAAGGCGCTGCAGATCTTCGACGAAACGACGTGCGTGGTGCGCGCGGTGCGGCGCTGGACGCAGTTCTACGCCCACGAGTCGTGCGGCAAGTGCACGCCTTGCCGGGAAGGCACCTACTGGCTGGCGCAGATCTACGAGCGCCTCGAGACCGGCTCCGGCGGGCAGGAGCGAAGCGACTCGGGGAGAGGCTCCGGCGGGCAGGAGCGAAGCGACTCGGGGACAGGTGGAGCCACGGCGGAGGATCTCGACAAACTCCTCGACATCTCCGACACCATCCTCGGCAAGTCGTTCTGCGCCCTCGGCGACGGCGCCGCCTCGCCGATCATGAGTTCGCTCAAGTACTTCCGCGCCGAATACGAGGCCCACCTGGCCGGCGGCTGCCCGTTCGACCCCTACGCCGCGATGCTGGCCGCCCCCGAGGGGGTGGGCTCGTGACCCAGGCCGGTCGCCGTCTCCCGCGAGCAGACACAAAGTCGCACGCAAACGCCCCGAGTCGTGCGAGTTTGCGTCTGCTCGCGCTGGAAGAGGGGTGGGGAGTTGACTGAAGAAAACCTGGTCACCGTCACCATCGACGACACCACCCTGTCAGTGCCCAAGGGCACCTTGGTGATTCGCGCCGCCGAGCTGATCGGCGTGCAGATACCCCGGTTCTGCGACCATCCGCTACTCGATCCGGTCGGGGCCTGCCGGCAGTGCCTGGTGGACGTCGACGGCCAGCGAAAGCCGATGGCCAGCTGTACCACCACCGTCACCGAGGGCATGGTGGTGCGCACCCAATTCACCTCTGAAGCCGCCGACAAGGCGCAGCGCGGCGTGATGGAACTGCTGCTCATCAATCACCCACTGGACTGCCCGGTCTGCGACAAGGGCGGCGAATGCCCGCTGCAGAACCAGGCCATGTCCAGCGGCCGCGCCGAAACACGGTTCAACGACGTCAAACGCACCTTCCCCAAACCGATCCGGCTCTCGAGCGAGGTGCTGCTGGACCGGGAGCGCTGCGTGCTGTGCGCCCGGTGCACCCGCTTTTCCACCCAGATCGCCGGCGACCCGTTCATCGAACTGCTGGAACGCGGTGCGCTGCAACAGGTCGGCATCGCCCCCGGCGAGCCGTTCGATTCCTACTTCAGCGGCAACACCGTGCAGATCTGCCCGGTGGGCGCGCTCACCGGCAGCGCCTACCGGTTCCGGGCCCGCCCGTTCGACCTGGTGTCCTCCCCCAGCGTGTGCGAGCACTGCGCATCGGGCTGCGCCCAGCGCACCGACCATCGCCGCGGCGTGGTGCTGCGCCGCCTGGCCGGCGACGACCCACAGGTCAACGAGGAGTGGAACTGCGACAAGGGCCGCTGGGCGTTCACCTACACCCGGGTGGGCGACCGCATCACCACCCCGATGGTCCGCGACGACGACGGGCAACTGCGTCCGGCATCCTGGCCGGAGGCCATCGGGCGGGCCGCCGCCGGCCTGGCCGGCCGCCGGTGCGGTGTGCTGGTCGGTGGCCGGTCCACCGTGGAGGACGCCTACGCCTACGCCAAGTTCGCCCGGATTGTGCTGCGCACCAACGATATCGACTTCCGGTCCCGGCCGCATTCGGCCGAGGAGACCGACTTCCTGACCACGTGCGTCGCCGGACAGTCCGGGGTCAGCTATGCAGCCCTGGGATCCGCATCCATGGTGGTGCTCGCCGGGTTCGAGCCCGAGGACGAGTCCCCGATCGTCTTCCTCCGGTTGCGCAAAGCCGTCCGCACCCGGGGCCTGCCGGTCGTCACGATCGCCCCGTTCGCATCCCGCGGTTCGGCCAAGCTCGACGCCAAGGTCATCGCCACCGTCCCCGGAGGTGAAGCCGCCGCACTCGACAGCCTCGCCGGTCACCTGCCCGCAGGTGCGATCATCCTGGTCGGCGAACGCCTGGCCACCTCGCCCGGCGCACTGACGGCGGCCGCCCGACTGGCCGCCGAGACAGGGGTCCGACTCGCCTGGATCCCGCGGCGGGCAGGCGAACGCGGGGCGGTGGAGGTCGGCTGCCTGCCGACCCTGCTTCCCGGCGGGCGTCCGGTCGCCGATCCCGTTGCACGCCAGGACATCGGCCGGTCCTGGAACATCGACGACCTGCCCGCCGCACCCGGCCGGGACACCACGGCAATCCTGGAAGGCGCCGCCAGTGGCGTCCTCGACGGCCTGCTCATCGGCGGCGTCGAACCGGCCGACCTGGCCGATCCGCACGCCGCCCTCGCCGCCATCGAGGCGGCCGGCTTCGTCGTCAGCCTGGAGTTGCGCGAGTCGGCGGTGACCGCACTGGCCGACGTCGTGTTTCCGGTCGCGCCCGTGGCGGAGAAGGCCGGTTCGTTCCTCGACTGGGAGGGCCGGATCCGCCCGTTCGACGCGGCGCTGTCCTCCAATGCCGCACCTGATCTGCGGGTGCTGACCGCACTGGCCGACGAACTCGGCGTCGACCTGGGGATGCGTAGCAGCGACCAGGCCCGCGCCGAGATGATCGGCCTGGGAGTGTGGGACGGGCAGCGCCCGGCGATGCCGGAACTGCGCGCCCCCGCCGCGCCGCGACCCGAACCCGGTGAGGCCGTGCTCGCCGGCTGGCGGATGTTGTTGGACGACGGCCGGTTACAGGACGGCGAGCCCTACCTGGCCGGAACCGCCCGCCTTCCGGTGGCCCGGTTGTCCGCGGCCACCGCCGTCGGTATCGGGGCCCCCGCCGCGGTGACCGTGTCGACGTGGCGTGGCTCGGTCACGTTACCGCTGGAGATCACCGAGATGGCCGACCGGGTGGTGTGGCTCCCGCTGAACTCACCCGGCAGCGCCGTCCACCTCGACCTCGGAGTCACCATCGGGGCCGTCGTCCGTATCGAGGCAGGGGGGTCCCAGTGAACTACCCGGACATGTCGGTGTTCGGCCGCGACCCGTGGTGGCTGATGCTGGCCAAGGCACTCGGGATCTTCGTCTTCCTCCTGCTCACCGTGCTGATGGCCATCCTGGTCGAGCGAAAGCTGCTGGGCCGCATGCAGATGCGCTACGGACCCAACCGGGTGGGGCCGTTCGGACTGCTGCAGTCGCTGGCCGACGGCATCAAGCTGGCGCTCAAGGAGGGCCTGGTCCCCGCCGGGGTCGACAAGCCGCTCTACCTGCTGGCGCCGGTCATTTCGGTGGTGACCGCCATCCTCGGCTTCGCGGTGATGCCGCTGGGCCCGGTGGTGTCGGTGTTCGGCCATAACACCCCGCTGCAGCTGACCGACCTGCCGGTCGGGGTGCTCTACGTGCTGGCGATCACCTCGATCGGGGTGTACGGGATCGTGCTGGCCGGCTGGGCGTCGGGATCCACCTATCCCCTGCTGGGCGGACTGCGCTCCAGTGCCCAGGTGGTCTCCTACGAGATCGCGATGGCGCTCTGCTTCGCCGCGGTGTTCCTGTTTTCGGGCACCATGTCGACCTCGGGAATCGTTGCGGCACAGACACACACCTGGTACGTCTTCCTGCTGCTGCCGTCGTTCGCGGTGTACGTGATCGCGATGGTCGGTGAGACCAACCGTGCTCCCTTCGATCTGCCCGAGGCCGAGGGTGAACTCGTCGGCGGCTTCCACACCGAATACTCGTCGCTGAAGTTCGCCATGTTCTACCTCGCCGAATACGTCAACATGACAACCGTTTCGGCGCTGGCGACCACCCTGTTCCTCGGCGGCTGGCGCGCCCCGTGGCCGATCAGCATCTGGGAAGGCGCCAACAGCGGGTGGTGGCCGCTGCTGTGGTTCGTCGCGAAGGTGTGGACGTTCCTGTTCCTGTTCATGTGGTTGCGCGCCACCCTGCCGCGGCTGCGCTACGACCAGTTCATGGCGCTGGGCTGGAAGCTGCTGATCCCGGTGTCGCTGCTGTGGATCCTCACGGTGGCCTGTCTGCGGGCCGCACATCTGACCGGGGTGATCCCCAGCCTCATCGCCGCGGCCGGCCTGCTCGCCGTCGTCCTGGCCGGTAATGCGTTGCGGAAACGGGTGATCCGCCGCGACGCTCCCCCACCACCGATCCCGCAAGCCGGCGGATTCCCGGTGCCACCGCTGCCGGCCGCTTCAGCCAAGGAGGCCGCCAATGCCTAAGTTCCTGGACGCGGTCGCCGGCTTCGGCGTGACGTGGAAGACGATGTTCAAGAAGCCGATCACCGAGCAGTACCCGGAGGAGCCGGGGCCCACCGCGCCGCGCTACCACGGCCGTCATCAGCTCAACCGGTATCCCGACGGGCTGGAGAAGTGCATCGGCTGCGAACTGTGCGCCTGGGCCTGCCCGGCCGACGCGATCTACGTCGAGGGCGCCGACAACACCGACACCGAGCGGTTCTCCCCCGGTGAGCGCTACGGGCGCGTCTACCAGATCAATTACCTGCGGTGCATCGGCTGCGGGCTGTGTATCGAGGCCTGCCCCACCCGGGCGCTGACGATGACGAACGACTACGAAATGGCCGACGACAACCGCAGTGACCTGATCTACGGCAAGGACAAACTGCTGGCTCCGCTGCAGCCCGGAATGGAGGCTCCGCCGCACCCGATGGCCCCCGGCACGACCGACGACGACTACTACCTGGGCAACGTCACCAACCCAACTGGGGTCACCAACCCGAATGAGGCGACCGCGTGAACGGCGAAGCCATCGCCTTCTGGGTGCTGGGCACCATCGCGCTGGTCGGCGCCATCGGGGTGGTCGCCGCACCCAAGGCGGTGTACTCCGCGCTGTCTCTGGCGTCGACGATGATCGCGCTGGCCATCATCTACGTCGCTCAGGACGCGCTGTTCCTCGGCGTGGTGCAGGTGGTGGTCTACACCGGCGCGGTGATGATGCTCTTCCTGTTCGTGCTGATGCTCATCGGCGTGGACTCCGCCCAGTCGCTGACCGAAACCATTCGCGGACAACGCATTGCGGCCCTGCTGGCCGGACTCGGCTTCGGGGTGCTGTTGATCGCCGGCATCGGCAGCGGGGTGACGGGCGGATTCGCCGGCCTGGACAAGGCAAACGCCGACGGCAACGTCCAAGGCCTCGCCCAGCTCATCTTCACCCGCGACCTCTGGGCCTTCGAACTGACCAGCGCCCTGCTGATCACCGCGGCACTGGGGGCGATGGTGCTGGCCCACCGGGAACGCCTGGAGCCGCGGAAGACCCAGCGGGAGATGGCCATCGAACGCTTCCGCGGTGGTGGACGGGCCACCCCGCTGCCCAACCCCGGCGTCTACGCCCGCCGCAACGCCGTCGACACCATGGCGCGACTGCCCGATGGAACCGATGACGAGTCCTCGGTGAGCGCCACCATCCGGCCCGTGGGGACCGCCCAGAGGGATCCGGCCCAGAAGGATCCGGCCCAGAAGGATCCAGCACAGTGAACCCGTCCCACTACCTCTACCTCTCGGCGCTGCTGTTCACCATCGGTGCGTCCGGAGTGCTGTTGCGGCGCAACGCCATCGTCATGTTCATGTGCGTGGAGCTGATGCTCAACGCGGGCAATCTCGCGTTCGTCACGTTCGCCCGCATGCACGGCCAGCTCGACGGCCAGGCGGTCGCTTTCTTCACCATGGTCGTCGCCGCCTGCGAGGTGGTGGTGGGCCTGGCCATCATCGTCGCCATCTTCCGCACCCGTCGCAATGCCGACGTGGACGAGTCCCACCTGTTGCGGAACTAATATGCAGACACTTCTCTGGCTGACCATCGCGCTTCCGCTGGCCGGGGCGCTGATCCTGCTGTTGGGCGGCCGGGCCACCGATCGGTGGGGCCACCTGCTGGCGTGTGCCGCCGTCACCGCGTCGTTCGTCTGCGGCGCAGCGCTTTTCGTCCATCTGCTCGGTTTGCCCGCCGAGCAGCGAATCGTGGCGCACACGCTGTTCTCCTGGGTGCCGGTCGGGGTGCTCAAGGTCGACTTCGGCCTTCAGCTCGACGCACTGTCGATGTGCTTCGTGCTTTTGATCACCGGGGTCGGTGCGTTGATCCATCTGTACTCGATCGGCTACATGGCCCACGATCCCGGGCGCCGCAGGTTTTTCGCCTACCTCAACCTGTTCATCGCCGCCATGCTGCTGCTGGTGCTGGCCGACAACTACCTCGGCCTCTACACCGGCTGGGAGGGCGTCGGCCTGGCGTCCTATCTGCTCATCGGGTTCTGGTCGTACAAGCCCAGCGCGGCCGCGGCGGCCAAGAAGGCGTTCATCGTCAACCGGGTCGGCGACATGGGCCTGGCCATCGCGCTGATGGTGCTGTTCAACGCCGTCGGCTCGGTGAATTTCGGCACGGTGTTCGGCGCCGCGCCGCAGATGAGCGACGGCACGCTCAACGCCGTGGGCCTGCTGTTGCTGCTCGCCGCCTGTGGCAAGAGCGCGCAGGTACCTCTGCAGTCCTGGCTCGGGGACGCCATGGAGGGCCCCACCCCGGTGTCGGCGCTCATCCACGCCGCGACCATGGTGACCGCCGGGGTGTACCTGATCGTGCGGTCGGGCCCGGTGTTCAACCTCGCCCCCGCCGCCCAGACCGCGGTGGTTACCGTCGGCGCCGTCACGCTGTTGTTCGGCGCGATCATCGGCTGCGCCAAGGACGACATCAAGAAGGCACTGGCCGCCTCGACCATGAGCCAGATCGGCTACATGGTGCTCGCCGCCGGACTCGGGCCGGCCGGCTACGCGGTGGCGATCCTGCACCTGCTCACCCACGGCTTCTTCAAGGCCGGGCTGTTCCTCGGCGCCGGTTCGGTGATGCACGGCATGAACGACGAGACCGACATGCGCCGCTACGGCGGCCTGCGCACGCTGATGCCGATCACCTTCGTGACGTTCGGACTGGGGTATCTGGCCATCATCGGCGTTCCCCCGTTCGCCGGCTTCTTCTCCAAGGACGCCATCATCGAAACGGCCGTCAATGCGGGCGGACTCAAGGGCTGGCTCCTCGGCGGGGCGGCACTGCTGGGTGCGGCGATCACCGCGTTCTACATGACGCGGGTGATGCTGCTGACGTTCTTCGGCAAGCCGCGTTGGGCTGAGGAAGAAGGCCACGACACCCATCCGCACGAATCACCGGCGAGCATGACCGCCCCGATGGTGGTGCTGGCCATCGGCTCGGTCGGCGCCGGCGCGGTCCTGTCACTCGGTGGCACCCTGGCGACCTGGCTGGAACCGGTGGTCGGCGCACACGAAGCCGAGCACGGCGTGCCGCCGTGGGTTACGACGGTTCTGGCGTTGGCCGCCGTGGCCGTCGGCGTGCTGATCGCCTACCGCCGCTACGCCGCCGAGGTGCCGCGGACCGCGCCGCAGGACGTCTCCGCGCTCACCGTCGCCGCCCGGCGCGACCTGTACGGCGACGCGGTCAACGAGGCGGTCTTCATGCGCGGCGGCCAGCAGATCACCAGGGCCATGGTGGCGGTCGACGACACCGCCATCGACGGCTCGGTGAACGGACTGACCGCCGGCGTGCGCGGGGTCGCCGAGGCACTGCGCGGCCTGCAGACCGGCTACGCCCGCAGCTATGCACTGTCCATGCTCGCCGGCGCCGGGTTGTTCCTCGGCGCGGTGCTGATCGCGGCGATGTGGAGGTGACGGCGGTGTTCGGCTCGCTGACAGCACTGTGCTCGCTGACAGCACTGTGGGTGCTGCCTCTGCTCGGCGCGGTGGTCGTGATCCTGCTGCCGGCGTCGCAGCGTGCCGCCGCCAAGTCCATCGGCCTGGCGGTGTCGGCCGGCGTCCTGGCGATCGCCGTGGGGCTCGCGGTGCGCTTCGACAGAGGCGGGCCGCGGTATCAGTTCGTCGAAAACCACACCTGGATAAAGTCTTTCGGCACCGGCTACATCCTGGGACTGGACGGTATCGCGCTGGCTCTGGTGGTGTTGACCGCCGTCCTGATGCCGCTGTTGTTGTTGGCCGGCTGGAACGACGCCGACCATCGGAGGAGTCTGTCGGGGCGGGGCACCCACGGCTATATCGCCCTGATGCTGGCGGTCGAGGCCATGGTGCTGCTGTCGCTGGCGGCCCTGGACATCCTGCTGTTCTACGTGCTGTTCGAGGCGATGCTCATCCCGATGTACTTCCTGATCGGGGTGTTCGGTGGTCCGGACCGGTCCCGCGCCGGGGCGGCGGCGGTGAAGTTCCTGCTGTACAACCTGTTCGGCGGATTGATCATGCTCGCCGCCGTCGTCGGACTGTACGTGGTGACCGCGAACAGCAAGGCGTTCAACGGCGGCACCTTCGATGTCCGCGAGATCACCGACGCGGTGAGCAGTGGACTGTTCGTCATCCAGCCCGGGGTGGCCCATGCGCTCTTCGGCGGCTTCCTGTTCGCGTTCGCGGTCAAGGCACCGCTGTGGCCGCTGCACCGGTGGCTGCCCGACGCGGCCGTGCAGGCCACCCCCGCTTCCGCGGTGCTGATGATGGCGGTGATGGACAAGGTCGGCACGTTCGGCATGCTCCGCTACTGCCTGCCGCTGTTCCCGGACTCGGCGACACTGTTCCGGCCGTTCGTCATCGCCCTCGCGGTCGTCGGCATCGTCTACGGCGCGATCCTCGCGATCGGGCAGGCCGACGTCATGCGGCTGATCGCCTACACCTCGATCAGCCACTTCGGCTTCATCATCCTCGGCATCTTCGCGATGACCAGCCAGGGCCAGTCCGGGTCCACGCTTTACATGGTCAACCACGGAATCTCCACCGCCGCACTGTTCCTCATCGCCGGCTTCCTGGTCAGCCGCCGGGGCACCCGGGCCATCGCCGCCTACGGCGGCGTGCAGAAGGTGGCACCGGTGCTGGCGGGCACCTTCCTGGTGGCCGGCCTGGCCACGCTGTCGCTGCCCGGGCTCGCGCCGTTCATCAGTGAGTTCCTCGTCCTGATCGGCACATTCACCCGCTACCCGGTGTTCGCGGTGCTGGCCGCGCTGGCACTGGTGCTCTCGGCGGTCTATGTGCTGTGGGCCTACCAGCGGATGATGACCGGCCCGGTGACCGACGGCAACGACACCCTCACCGACCTTCGGCCGCGCGAACTGCTGGTGGTGGCGCCGCTGATCGCCCTGCTGCTGGGGCTCGGGATCTATCCCAAGGTGGCACTCGACGTGATCAACCCGGCGGTGCAGAGCACCCTGTCGTCGATCCATCAGAGCGATCCGGCACCGACGCTGACGGCCGGGTCGGCGAAATGACCACGCCCAGCGTCGAATACGGTCTGCTGTCGCCGGCGCTCATCGTGTTCGCGGTCGCCGTCGCAGGGGTGCTCGTGGAAGCCTTCCTGCCGCGGCGGGCCCGCTACCCCGCACAGCTGACGTTGAGCCTGACCGGCCTGCTGGCCGCCTTCGGTGCCGTGGTCGGCGTCTACCGTTCGTTGGGCGACGGCCCCGGCCGGCTGGCGGCGGTGGGCGCGGTCACGGTGGACCGGCCCGCGCTGTTCCTGCAGGGCGTCATCCTGCTGGTGTCGGTGCTGGGCGTGCTGCTGATCGCCGAGCGCCACGACGGATTAGGTTCCGGCGCTTCGGCTTTGGACGCGTTCACCCCGCAGGCCTCCGCGGTCCCCGGAAGCGTCGCCGAGAAGCTGGCCGTCAGGGTCGGGGTGGCGCAGACCGAGGTGTTCCCGCTGACCATGTTCGCCGTCGGCGGCATGCTGCTGTTCCCGGCAGCCGGCGACCTGTTGACGGCGTTCATCGCCCTGGAGGTGCTCTCGCTTCCGCTGTATCTGATGTGCGGGCTGGCCCGGCACCGCCGGCTGCTCTCGCAGGAGGCCGCGCTGAAGTACTTCCTGCTGGGAGCGTTCTCGTCGGCGTTCTTCCTGTACGGCATGGCACTGCTGTACGGCTATGCCGGCACGCTGAGCCTCACCGGCATCGCCGCGGCCCTCCGAACCGGTTCTCAGAACAGCACTTTGGCACTCATCGGCGCCTCACTGGTGGCGGTGGGACTGCTGTTCAAGGTCAGCGCGGTACCGTTCCACGCTTGGGTGCCCGACGTCTACCAGGGTGCACCCACCCCCGTCACCGCCTTCATGGCGGCCACCACCAAGATCGCCGCCTTCGGCGCGCTGCTGCGACTGCTCACCGTCGCCGTGCCGGAATTGAAAGACCAGTGGCGACCGGTGCTGTGGGCCGTCGCCATTGCCACCCTGGCATTGGGCACCCTCACCGCGATCGCCCAGAAGGACGTCAAGCGGATGCTGGCGTACTCCGCGGTGGCGCACACCGGTTTCCTGCTGATCGGCGTGATCGCGGCCAGCCGGGCCGGGGTGTCGGGCACGTTGTTCTATCTGGCGGCTTACGGGTTCACCACACTGGGCGCGTTCGCGTTCGTCAGCATGGTGCGCGACCGCGACGGACGCGAGCAGACCGATCTGGCGCACTGGGCCGGGCTGGGCCGGCGCTATCCCGTTGCCGGCGTGGTGTTCTCGCTACTTCTGCTGTCGTTCGCCGGCATTCCGCTGACGTCGGGATTCATCAGCAAGTTCGCCGTGTTCACCGCCGCCGCGGCCGGCGGGGCCATCCCCCTGGTGGTGATCGGCGTGCTGGCCAGTGCGATCGCCGTGTACTTCTACGTGCGGGTGATCATGCTGATGTTTTTCACCGACCCGCCCGCCGACGCCCCGGATGTGCTTCCGCCCGGGTCGATGACCCTGGTGACGATCGCGCTGTCGCTGGCGATCACCTTCGTCCTCGGCACCTTCCCGCAACCGGTGCTCGATCTGGCCGATTCGGCGGCGACGTTCCTGGGGTCCTGACGTGCTCACGCATCGCCAGACAATAGTGAAGCACGTTTCACGAACTGCACTTTACTATTTGCTGATTTCCTGATACGTTCGCCAGAGAGCAATCGGGAGGAACCGCCATGAAAACCGCAGTCACCGCAGGCGTTTTTGCGGCTGTGATCATCGGCACCGGCGTGCTCGCCCCATCGGCGTCCGCCGAGACCGTCGACCTCGGCGGCACCGCAGACGTCGACGTGGTCGACATTGAAATCGAGCAGCACTGGACGGTCGGTGACCTGAAACCCAGCACGGACGCCATCGCCTACCGTCCCGCCGGAACACTATGGGAAGCCACCGTCACCAGCGCCCTCGACAATGGTGGAGTGCCGCTCATCTCCGGTTTCTCCGCCCGCTCGGTCGACGGCAACTACCCCGTGCTGTGGAGTGTCGCCAGCCCGCTGGGAATCCCGCCTAACGTACTCCCGCCCGGCGGTTCGGCCACCGGGAAGATCTACTTCGACGTGACCGGCTCCGCACCCACCGCAGTCGCATACGCGGTCGACGGCGCCGACGTCGTCGTATGGGGTTAGCCGGTCTTCACACCTCGAGTACCACCCGGCACCCCATGCTGTGTTACTCGCATGCAGGCGGAGCCTCAGGGTTAAACGCCGCGAACCCCCAGTTGTGCAAAGATCCATCAGGTGTCCACGGGGACCGGTGATCCGCAGATCGAATTGCGCGGTGTGCGCAAGGTCTTCGGCGACCCACGCCACCCGATCGTGGCGGTCGACGACGTCGATCTGAGCGTCGGCAGCGGCGAATTGTTCGCCATCCTCGGCCCGTCGGGCTCCGGTAAGACCACGGTGCTGCGGATGATCGCCGGGTTCGAGAAGCCCTCCGCCGGAACGGTTCACCTCGGGGGCAGCGACGTCACCGCACTGCCGGCCGCCAGGCGGGACGCCAATACCGTCTTTCAGGACTACGCGCTGTTCCCGCACATGACCGTCACCCAGAACGTGGAGTACGGACTGCTGGTCAAAGGTGTCCCGAAGGCGCAGCGCCGGGAGCGCACCGGCGCGGCACTGGAGATGGTGCGCCTCGGCGAGCACGCAACCCGCAAGCCCGCGCAACTCTCCGGCGGGCAGCAACAGCGGGTGGCGCTGGCCCGTGCGCTGGTCGGCCGGCCCAAGGTCCTTCTCCTCGACGAACCCCTCGGTGCGCTCGACCTCAAGCTGCGCGAGCAGATGCAGGTCGAACTCAAGGCGATCCAGCGCGAACTGGGCATCACCTTCGTCATCGTCACCCACGATCAGGACGAGGCGCTGACCCTGTCGGATCGTCTGGCGGTCTTCAACAACGGCCGGGTCGAACAGGTGGGTCCCGCGCGGGAGGTCTACGAGAATCCCGTCAACCGGTTCGTCGCCGACTTCGTCGGCACCTCCAACGTTCTCGACGGCGCCGCCGCCCAAGCCCTGCTCGGCCGGGCGGGCACCTATGCCATCCGGCCCGAGCGGATGGTGCTGCTCGACGCCGGTGAGCCGGTGCCGGCCGGTATGCGCAGCGTC
>JBAXUD010000529.1:0-2500 GCA_037129875.1 Mycobacteriaceae bacterium | reverse complement strand
AGCCCGGGGCGCTGTGCGCGGTGCACCATGATCGCGGCGTTCCAGCGGATCCAGCGGCGGTAGCGCCGCTCGACGTCCTCGTCGCCGGGGAACCACGGCTCCAGTTCGGTGGGAATGGTGTTGACGTAATCCGTCGAGGTCAGCGCAGGGATTGCCACCCGCTGTTCACCGGCGCGCTCGAGCAGGCGCAGCATCAGGTAGCGGGCGCGGGCCGGTCCGGAGCGGGCCAGCAGATCGTCGAAGGACTCGAGCCACTCCGCGGTCTCGTCGGCGTCGATATCGGGCAGATATGACGCGACTCCCTCCCGGATAACCCGAACCCGGTCGGATTCAATTGGGCTACCGGGGCTTTGGGGCCGTTGGTCGCGCGCGAACTCGGTCGTCACTTCCGCTCCTCGTGGGCTGGCGCAGGGTGGGGGTCGGTACGGGTCCTATCGTGCCGCACTTGCCGCGCTCACGGCGCAGAGTGCCAAGAGCGGACCTTAGGAAATTCCCACCGTGCGCCCAGAGCTCCGGCGAAGCGGTAACGTCTGCACCCGTGCTGAGCGGAAACCCGCGCGGGCTGCGCGTCGCCGGATTGCTGGCGGCAGCTGCTGCGGCGCTGTCGATGGGGGCGGTGGCCTGCACGACGGTCACCGGTGGCGACGCGACCGTCAACGCCGGCGAGGCGCCGGTCTACCGGACATCGGTGTCGCTGTCGTCGTCGCAGTCGGCGGCCAGTTCCAGCACCCGGGAGTCCGAACGGCAGGCCTCGATGACCACCCAGGCCGTCCACGACACCTGCGAGACGTTGTCGACCACCAGTGCCGACGCCATCGACGCCGTCAATGCCTATGTCAGCGCCTCCAACGAGACGGGCGGCGACGTGGCCAAGACTGAGGGGCCGGCCGTCGACGGACTGAACCAGAGCGCCGATGCGGTGGAATCCAGCATCAGCGACGCCGTGCCCGACGAGGTGAAGAAGGCGTTCCAGGCCTGGATCGACGGTTCGCGGGCCACCGCCGACGCGATCACCGGCAACGCGTCGCCGTCGGAGTTCAACAAGGCCGTAGGAGAGCTCAACGATTCTCGTTCAGCGGCGCTGCAACTCTGCGACGCCACATATTGAGATAAACCGGCCGCCAGGACGACGACCGGGTACGGCGTGTAACTATTAGGCGCACAACAGCGCAGTGAAGGAGGTTCCGACGGTGGTCGCCGCGGGTGACAGCGGGCTTAACTATGCCCAGAGGCTGGGCATCCACCACGATCAGATCGTCCAGGAGTTGGGCTGGGACGAGGACACCAACGATGACATCCGTGCCGATGTCGAGGATGCCTGTGGCAGCGAGCTCCTCGACGAGGACGCCGACGAAGTCATCGATGTGGTGCTGTTGTGGTGGCGTGAGGGAGATGGCGATCTGGTGGACAGGTTGATGGACGCCATCACACCACTGGCCGACGACGGAATCGTCTGGGTGATGACGCCGAAAACGGGTAAACCGGGCCACGTGCTGCCCGCCGACATCGCCGAGGCCGCGCCCACGGCCGGACTGATGCAGACCTCGTCGGCGAACCTGGGCGACTGGATCGGCAGCAGGCTGGTACAACCGAAATCCAAAGCGGCAGGGAGACATTCGTGACGGAGGCATTCGTGACGTTGGCAGTCGGTACCGAGGCCCCGGACTTCACGCTGAAGGATCAGAACGGCCAGCCCGTCACCCTCAGTGATTTCCGCGGCAAGAGGAACGTTCTGCTGGTGTTCTTCCCGTTGGCTTTCACCGGCATCTGCCAGGGCGAGCTCGACGAGGTGCGGGACAACCTGCCCAGCTATGACAATGACGACACCGCGACGCTGGCGATCTCCGTCGGCCCTTCGCCCACCCATAAGATCTGGGCCACCGAGAGCGGGTTCACCTTTCCGGTGCTCTCCGACTTCTGGCCGCACGGCCAGGTGGCGCAGGCCTACGGGGTGTTCAACTCCGATGCCGGGTTCGCCAACCGCGGCACCTTCCTCATCGACCGCGCGGGCGTCGTGCGGTTCGCCGAGTGCAAGCAGCCCGGCGAAGCACGCGACCAGAGAGTGTGGACCGAGGCCCTGGCGGCGCTGACCGTCTGAGGGAAGATTTCCGTACCCGCGGGCCGGCCGGGTACCCTCCCCCCGGGCACGGGCGTGCAGCCCCGACCATGGACGGGCGTGTAGCTCAGTGGTAGAGCTCTGGTTTTACACACCAGCGGTCGGCGGTTCGATACCGTCCACGCCCACTCGTTAGAGAGCCTCTCGTCTCATTCACGAGGCGGCGCGATAGGCATTCGGGCGAGGGGGACCTGATGAGCGATACCGAGCGTCTTCCGGCCGAGATGAAGGACCGCATCTTCGATGCCGCGCGGGCTGAGTTGGTCGAAACCGGGATCGACCGGTTCGGGGTCGACGGTGTCGCGCGCCGGGCGGGCGTCGATTCCGGCCTGATCCTCAGCCACTGGCATGACCGCAGGGTATTGCTGATCGACGCCATGCTTG
>JBAXUD010000528.1:0-2506 GCA_037129875.1 Mycobacteriaceae bacterium | reverse complement strand
GCGCTACATCACCTTCGACAGGAACGCCTTGGTGCGCTCATGCTGCGGGTTGCTCAGCACCTCGCGCGGCGCCCCGGCCTCGACGATCACGCCGCCGTCCATGAAGACCAACTGGTCGGCCACCTCGCGGGCGAACCCCATCTCGTGGGTCACCACGATCATCGTCATCCCCGCGCCGGCAAGCTTTTTCATCACAGCCAGCACCTCACCGACCAGTTCGGGGTCCAGTGCGGAGGTCGGCTCGTCGAAGAGCATCAGCTTGGGGTCCATCGCCAGGGCGCGCGCTATCGCCACCCGTTGCTGCTGGCCGCCGGACAACTGCGCTGGGTAGGCGTCGGCCTTGTCCGACAACCCAACCTGGTGCAGCAGTTCGCGGGCGCGTTCGGTGGCAGCGGACTTCTTGGCGCCTTTGACGTGAACCGGGGCCTCGACGATGTTGTCCAGCGTGGTGCGGTGCGGGAACAGGTTGAAGTGCTGGAACACCATGCCGATTTCGCGTCGTTGCTTGGACGCATCCCGCGGGGACATCTCGTAGAGTTTGCCGCTCTTTTCGCGGTACCCGATGAGGTCGCCGTCGACGTACAACCGGCCGGCCGAGACGGTCTCCAGGTGGTTGATGCACCGCAGGAACGTCGACTTGCCCGAACCGGACGGCCCGACGAGCACCAACACCTGGCCGCGCTCGACGGACAGGGTGACCCCTTTGAGAACCTGCAGGGCTCCGAAGCTCTTGCAGACGCGTTCGGCCCGCACCATCTCGGTCATACGTGGCCCGCCTCGGTTTGCGCTTTGGCAAGGGCCTCAAGCTGTTTGGTGGTCAGCTTCCGGGAGATGCCCTTGGAGAAGTACTTCTCCAGGTAGTACTGGCCCACCATGAGGATGCTCGTCACCATCAGGTACCAGGTCGCGGCGACCAGCAGCATCGGGACCGGTTCGAAGGTACGCGCGGCGATCTCACGCGAGGCGATGCTGTACAGGTCATACGAAAAGGGCACCGCGGTCACCAGCGAGGTGGTTTTCAGCATGCTGATCAACTCGTTGCCGGTGGGCGGGATGATCACCCGCATCGCCTGCGGAAGGACGGTGCGCCGCATCGTCATTCCCCATGACATACCCAAGGCGGTCGACGCCTCGGTCTGACCCTCCGGCACCGACGTTATTCCGGCCCGGATGATCTCGGCCATGTAGGCCGCCTCGTTGAGGCCAAGACCGATCACCGCCAGCAGGAAAGGGATGGACAGGCTCTGCAGGTTGAGGTGAAAGAACGTCGGCCCGAACGGGATTCCCAACTGAACCTTCTGGTAGATCGTCGGAAGCAGGCCCCAGAACACCAGCTGGACGTAGACGGGCGTGCCGCGGAAAATCCACAGGAACACCCAGGCCACCGCCTGGAACACCGGGTTGGGCGACAGGCGCATCACCGACATCACGATGCCCAGCACGACGCCGAGCGCCATCGCGTAGACCGTCAACTGCAGGGTGTTCCACACCCCGAGGAGGATTCGTTCGTTGAACAGATATTTCGTGTAGGTGGCCCACCCGTAGGCCGGGTTGGTGGCCGCGCCGTAGATGAACAGCCCGACCAGGACGACGATGGCCGCAGCGCCCACCCACCGCCACGGATGCCGTAGCGGGACGGCATCGATGGCGGCGGGGGACGACTGCTGCACTGTCATCTCTAGTTGATCGCTCCGTTGATGACCGGCTTGTCGATGACACCGGACTCAACACCCCAGTTGGTGGCGATGGTCTTGTAGTCACCGGTGGAGATCAGGTGCTCGAGCGCCTTCTGCAGCGACTGCGCCAACGGTGAGCCCTTCTTCACCGGCCAGCCGTACGGAGCGGAATCGAAGACCGGCCCGGCGGCCTCGAGTTTGCCCTTGCTCTGCTTGATCGCCCAGGCGGTCACCGGCGAGTCCGCCGACATCGCGTCGGCCTGGCCGAGCACGACGGCGTTGGTGGCGGCGTCCTGGCTGTCGAACTTGAGGATCTCGATCTCCGGCTTGCCGGCATCGACACACTTCTTGCTCTTGCCCGGCAGCTCGTCGGTCTCCTCCGTGGTCGTCGCCTGCACCGCGACCTTCTTGCCGCACGCGTTGTTCGGGTCGATCCCAGCACCGACCTTCTGGGCCCACTGGATGCCGGCCGAGTAGTAGGTGACGAAGTCGACCTGCTTCTCGCGTTCCTTGGTGTCGGTGAACGACGACATGCCGACGTTGTAGGTGCCGCCGTCGATCGACGGGATGATCTTGGCGAAATCGGACTCGCGGTAGTCGGTGGTCAGGCCCAACGTGCCGGCGACGGCGTTCATCAGGTCGACGTCGAAGCCGACGATCTTGCCGCCCTCGTCCTTGAACTCGTTCGGGGTGTAGGGGATGTTCACGCCGACGACGAGCTTGCCGGACTTGCGGATGTCCTCCGGGACTCCTGCGGCGATGTCGTCGACCTTCTGCGGCTTGACCTCGACGGTCGACTGGGTCGGCCCGGCCGAGGTGCCCGATCCCGA
>JBAXUD010000527.1:0-2514 GCA_037129875.1 Mycobacteriaceae bacterium | reverse complement strand
ATGGCGACCCGCTGACGCTGCAGATCGTCGGTGCCGCAACGCCGTTCGCAAACCTGACGCAGCTCCTCACGTCGTTTGGCGTGATCAACGTGTCGAACGTGCAGGTGTCGCTGCCGACCGCTGCGGACGCGGTGCCCGCCTGATGGAGACGGCGGGCTACCCTGGTCCGCTGTCGTCGGCCGAACTCCTAGGATTGAGATCCCGGCACATTCCCAGGTGTCCCCAACGGCTTGGAGTGCCGATGAAACTTGAGCATCAGACCGCTCTGATCACTGGTTCCAGCGGCGGGATTGGTGAGGATTTTGCCGTCGAGTTCGCCAAACGCAACGTGAACTTAATCCTCGTCGCGCGGCGGGAGGACAAGCTCGTCCATTTGCGCACCAAACTGCTGGAATTGAGCCCGGGTCTGACCATTGACGTCATCGCCGCGGATCTGTCGGTCCCGGGTTCGGCGGTCGAACTGGCCGCCAGGATTCGAGACCTGGGGCGCGAGGTCGGCATTCTGGTCAACAATGCGGGCGTCGGTCTGCATGGTGATTTCGTGGAGCAGAATGTCGGTGAGAATTCGGCGCAGATCCAGTTGAACTGCGTAACCCTGGTCGAACTCACCGGATTGTTCGTGCCCGCAATGACCCGGGCTCGGCGCGGACTGGTCATCAACGTCGCCTCGACCGCGGCTTTCCAGCCCACGCCAGGCATGGCCGTCTACGGTGCGACAAAGGCATTCGTCTTGTCCTTCACCGAGGCCCTGTGGCAGGAGACGAAGTCCACCGGCGTGCGAGTGTTCGCGCTGTGCCCGGGCGCCACGGAGACGGAGTTCTTCGCACGCACCGGCGAGGAGTTCCTCACCAGCGGACGGCAGACGTCTCAACAGGTGGTCGACACCGCCATGGCTGCGATCGATAAATCGACGCCGACCGTAATCTCCGGTCGCCGGAATGCGCTGTTGGCCAATGGATATCGGGTCACGCCGAGACGGTTGCTGCTCCAGGTATCACAACGAATCATGAAGGCCGATTAGCGACCTATCCATAACCGCGTTGCGCCGCAGGCGAATCGCTGATCACGGATGTAGATTCCACTGTCCGCAATCCTGGGCCAGGACGTCGTTGACGTCGACCTCGATCCCGCCAACGATCGGGCCTGGATTCGACGCGGTGCTCACCACGCGCTGGTAGAGAACCGCGGCGGGGTAGATCTGATTGCCAGACCAGGCCCGGGTCTGCCAGGCCCACCGGTGGCCGGGCGCTCTGGAGCTCCCGATAACGCCGTCGGCGGCTGCCCACTGGCACACATCGATACCCCCGTAGACGCCGGTGCGCTGCACTCCCAGCACCGAGTTGATTCCGCGAAACCACGGCAGCGCCAAAGTGTTCCAGGTGTCGCGGTTGATGTCCTCGTCGATGGTGAAGAAGATCGGTGCACTCTGGCCGCCACCTGCCGCGGTATGCAACTGCCAGGCGGTGTGAGCGTCAGCGACGCCGCCGGCCAACCCGCGCGTGAAGTCCGATGGTGCTGTCCCGCCAGGCTTGCCGTATTGGTAGTTGCTGACGATGACCAGCCCGGCGGCGGTCAGCGACTCGGCGTAGGGCCGGGTGATCGGTTTGGCGCCAAAGGACGAGCCGGGACGCGACAGCGAGACGTAGTTGACCACCCCGGAGTAGCCGGCCGTGCGGATATCCGCCGCTGAAATCTGGCGCATGGCGTAGTCGATCAACTGGGGAGCCGCGGCCGCCGCCACTGGGGTGTCGACACTGGCTGATGCCGCACCCAGCCCGGCCATCGCCGACACAGCGGTGGCGTAGCGGAGTGCGTCACGCCGGGAGACCGGGCGTGATCGCCGGAGGTGGATGGTCCCCGTCGAGTCCTGCACCGCGCGATGTTAACAATGGGACTGTTGTTAACGGTGTAGCCCTCGCCGGCCGAGTCCAGTTCGTGTTCTGCAGTCACTGCCGGCGGTGCTGCGGGTGCTCGCATGAAGGTGCCGAATCCCAGCAGGTTTGGTTGTATGACCAACCCCGTCGGATACCTTGCTCCGGATCCCCAGTCACCAACGCGAGGTCGGCCTGAATGGTGATCGGCCCGGCTCAGCTATTGATCTAACGGACGCTGAGGCGATCCAATTGAGGGTATGGGTGCATCTGTCTACGAGGGTCGTGGTGCTGGTTCAGGCTCCGCAATAGACGGAATCAAACGCGTGGACCTGGCTTCGCGCGGGCCTTGGCGACGCAGGTTCTGGTGGCTGGTGGGCGGTGGTCCCCTCACGGTGGCGAATCGCGGAGGGCGACTTGATGCGGGCCACGGCCGAGCGCGATCACGTTGTCAAAATGTTGGCAGCAATGGGCCATCCGTATCCGTGCAGGCATGGGCGTACCGACGGGCCTTTCCGGGAAGCCGGGCCGAGCTCGCCCACCAACGCGAGTAGCAACTCCACGCGGCATTGACGGGGCTGGCCCGGGCTACTGGGCGAGCAGCCGGTAAGCGATCCCCAAAGATCTGTAGGTGCGTTCAGCC
>JBAXUD010000526.1:0-2515 GCA_037129875.1 Mycobacteriaceae bacterium | reverse complement strand
CTGTCGCTGCGGGATGCCACCATCGAGTTCAAGTCCGGCCGTAACAAGACGTTCCGGGCCGTCGACGCGGTGAGCCTCGACGTTGCCGCCGGGGAGGTGGTGGGACTGGTCGGCGAGTCCGGTTCGGGCAAGTCGACGCTGGGCAAGGCAGCCGTCGGCCTGGTCAAGCTGACCTCCGGTTCGGCGCACCTGGCCGGCATCGACATCACCGGGCTGTCCCAGCGCGGCCTGCGCGAGCCCCGCAAGCGAGTGGGCGTGGTGTTCCAGGACCCCGGCTCGTCGCTGGACCCGCGCTGGCCGATCGGGCAGGCGATCGCCGAGCCGCTGGCCCTGCACACCGCGATGTCGCGCGAGCAGCGATCGGCCCGGGTCGACGAACTGCTCGACCAGGTGAACCTCGCCCGTGGGCTGCGAAACCGCTACCCGCACCAGCTCTCCGGCGGGCAGCGTCAGCGGGTCGGCATCGCCCGCGCGCTGGCGCTCAACCCCGCCCTGGTGATCGCCGACGAGCCGACCTCGGCACTGGACGTGTCGGTGCAGGCCCGGGTGCTCACACTGCTGCGCGCACTGCAGGCCGAGCACGGCTTCGCCTGCCTGTTCATCAGCCACGACCTGGCCGTCATCGAAGAACTCTCCGACCGGATCGCGGTGATGCAGTCCGGTCGGCTGGTCGAGTCCGGGCCGGCCGAGAGGGTGCTGAACCACCCGAGCGAGAGCTACACCGCCCGGCTGATCGCCTCGGTGCCGGTACCCGACCCGGCCGAGCAGGCCCGCCGCCGGCAGTTGCGGCTGGCGCAGGCGGGCGGCTGAGCGTTCAGTACCTGTCGATGGGCGGCGGTGCCGGCGCGGTCAGTCCGGCCGGGCCGAGGTTCTTGTCGAAGGCCGCCTTCCATGCCCCGTCGGCTTCCATCTTCGCCAGCGCGTCGTTGATCTTGGTCCGAAGTTCGGAGTCGTCCTTCTTCAGCCCGATTCCGTAGCGCTCCTCGGAGAACGGCTTGCCGACGATCTTGAACTCACCGGGTGACTTCGCGGCGTACCCGGCGAGAATGACTTCGTCGGTGGTGACGGCGTCGATGGCCCCGTTGCGGAGCGCTTCGATGCATGCCGAGTAGGTGTCGTACTGCTGAAGCTGGACGCCCGGGTATTTGTCCTTGATGCGTTGCGCGGGAGTGGATCCCGAGACCGAGCACAGTTTCTTGTTGTCCTGCAACGATTCCGCACCGGTGATGGCGGTGTTGTCGGACTTGACCAGCAGGCTCTGACCGGTCAGCAGGTAGGGCCCGGCGAAGTCGACCTTCTGCTTGCGCGCGTCGGTGATCGAATACGTCGCCACGATGAACTTCACCTGGTCGTTGCCGATCAGGGTTTCACGCTGGGCCGACGGCGATTCCTTCCATTCGATCTTGTCCTCGGGATAGCCGAGTTCCTTGGCGACATAGCGGGCGACGTCGACGTCGAAACCGCTCATCGAGCCGTCCGGATTCTTCACGCCCAGACCCGGCTGGTCGAATTTGGTGCCGATGACGATCTTGCCGCCGGCGGTCGAGCCGTCACCGCCTCCGCACGCGGTCGCCGACAGCGGGATGGCCACCGCGAGCATCGCGGCGCCGATCATCCGGATTGGTGACAGCCTCATGTCGAGAGTCCTTCCGTTGGCGCCGGCCACCACACGCCGGCATTCAGATCGCAGACTATGTCACCGTGTGGGTGGTGATTCTCCTGTGTAGCAGATGCGCGCTGAACGCGGCGGCGCCGAACACCAGCAGCAGCCACCACGGCGGGCGGGCGAGTTCCCAGACGAAGATCGCCGCCCAGTCCGGGGAACCCTGGGTGACGGCCAGCACTCCGGCCGCACACGCCAGCGACACCGCCGGCACGTTGAGGTGCAGGGGCGTCCAGGCGCTCACCGACAGGGCGACCACCGCGCCCAATGCCGCCCCGGTCGCCAGCGCCGGGGTGAGTAGACCGCCGACGGCCCCGGCCCGCAGGAACGCCGCCGTCAGCAGCGGCTTGAGGATCAGCAGCGCACCGGCCGCGACGACGGTGAGACCCCGGTCGACGCTGACCAGCAGGACACTCGACCCGTTGCCGGGCAGTTCGGGCAGCCGGTGCGAGCACACACCCACCAGCAGCCCCGCCGCGGCCACGGCGGGGATCAGCAGCCAGGTGTTGCGCGGGCCGCGCGCGGCGGACCGGGACCGGGCGGCGTCCATCAGCCGGCGGAACGCCAGGCCGACGCCGACCATCAACGGCGCCAGCAGCACCGCCGTGGCGATCAGCAGATAGGACAGGTGCGGGTGCGGCCACTTCAGCGCCGGTTCGTCATGGGTGAACGGTGCGGCAACCAGCACGGCCAGCGCGGAGGTGGCCAGCGCCGTCACGACCGCACGAATGTCCCAGGTGCGCAACACGATCCGCAGC
Organism: Mycobacteriaceae bacterium; assembly: GCA_037129875.1. GTDB lineage: Bacteria > Actinomycetota > Actinomycetes > Mycobacteriales > Mycobacteriaceae > Mycobacterium. The sequence goes on along the minus strand of JBAXUD010000526.1, from coordinate 94 downwards.
GCGAACAACGCTCCGCCGATGGGCACGCCGTACACCGCGCCCAGCCCGGCGCCGGCGGCGCAGCCCAGCAGGATCTCCCGGTCCCGCGCCGTCA